>JBKPFP010000111.1:0-29560 GCA_046744435.1 Actinomycetota bacterium
GCCCTCCGGGTCGTAGCCGGCGTCGCGGATGAGCTGCTCCGTCACCTCTCGCGCCTCTTGCTCGGCCGCGAACAGGCAGCCCGGCCGGACGCGCTGCTCGCCGACCTGGTCGAAGAGCACCGCCCCGTTCGCGTTGAAGGCCTTCGCCACGGGGCCGTTCGTGTGCGCCTTGACCTGGTGCGCGAGCGATTCGTACTCCTCGTTGCGCCCCCGTAGGCATTCGTCGCGTCGACCGCGATCTTGCCCTCGAGGCCCGTCACGCTGCCGAGCGCGTCCGAGATCGACCCGGACGGCACTGCCACGAGGACGACGTCCGCGTCGAAGGCATCGCCGCCGTCCCTTCCGAGCAGCGTGACGTCGTGGCCGGCCCGCGCCCACAAGCGGCCGAGCCCGCCGCCGATGTTCCCCCTGCCGATCGTCGTGATCTTCATCGTGGGCTCCTCACTCGTGTGATCTGTTCGGGACAAGCGTGTCGGTCCGAGGAACAGCTCGGCATCGGAGCCAGCGGCCGATCTCGCTACCGGCTACCTGGAAGCCCTACTCGGCGAGCGGGAGCTCGATCACGAGCGAGGTGCCCTCGCCACGCGGGCTGCGCAGGGACAGCGAGCCGCCGAGCGCCTCGACGCGATCCCGCAGCCCGACGTGGCCGGAGCCGCCAGTCGGGTCCGCGCCCCCGACCCCGTCGTCGCGAAGCGCCACGTGGAGGGTGCCGTCGCGCGTCGAGACGTCCACGCGGACGACCGACGCCTGGGAGTGCTTGGCGGCATTCGTGAGCAGTTCCGAGATGGAGTAGTACGTGGCCACCTCGAACCGGTCCGGCAGCCGGCCGGGGACCTGCACGTCGAGGTCGACCGGGATCGCCGAGCGCCGGGCGAGGGTCTTCAGCGCCGGTCCGAGCCCGCCCTCGGCCAGGATCGCCGGGTGGAGGCCGCGCGAGATCTCGCGCAGATCCTCCAGCACGCCGCCGAGGCCGGCGGCGACCTGCTCGAGCTCCGCCTCGACCTCTTCGAGCCCTTCTGGGATGCCGGACTCCGCGGCCCGCAACGCGAGCGTGAGCGTGACGAGACGCTGCTGCACGCCGTCGTGCAGGTCCCGCTCGATCCGCCGGCGCGTGAGGTCGGAGGCCGCCACGATCCGCGCGCGGGAGGCACGTACCTCCTCCTGGTTCTCCGCGTTGGCGATCGCGGTCGCCACGAGCTCGGTGAACTCCGCCATCTGCGATTCCGTCTCGGGCGGGAATGGCACGTCGCTTTTGGACGAGGCGGCGATCACCCCCCACAGACGCCCTGCGACGAAGATCGGCGTGCCGACCGACGAGCGGATTCCCACTGCCCGGGCCTCGTCCGCGATCGGCCCTGAGGCCTCGGCGAAGCTGTCGACTCGGACGGGGCGACCGGTCTCCCGCGTCAGCGCGGCGATGCTCATGCCCTCGAGGACGAAGCGCGTGCCGATGACCAGCTGTTCCTCGTGCCTGCTCCAGCCGGCGACTCCGGTCACGGTTCCGTCCGGCTCGTAGCGCTCCATGCGTGCGAGATCGGCTCCCGAGACCAGGCCGACCTCACGGGTGACGGCGGCGAACGTCTCCGCCGGCGGCACGCCGCGTGCGACGAGCGTCGCCACCCGCCGCAGGGCAGCCTGCTCGTCCACGAGCCGCCGCAGCCGCTCGCGATCCCTCTCGAGCGCGGCGGCCATGGCGTTGAACGAGTGTTCGAGCGCTCCGATCTCGCCGACGCTCTGTTCCGGCATCCGCGCGCCGAGGTCGCCGCCGGCGACCTGTCCCGCGACACGCGACGCACGGCGCAACGGCTGGACGATTGCCCTGGTCAAGTACCCGCCGAAGAACAGGATCAGTACGACAGAGCCGGTCAGCCCGACCGCGGCGGCAGCAACGGCGCGCCCGGCATTCGTGTCGTCTTCGCGCTGGCGCCGCGCCAGGACGTCGCGCTCGAACGTCCTCAACCTCGCGAACTCGCGCCGCAGCCCGTCGACCCGCCGCTTCCCCTCCGCCGTCACGGCGATGCTGCGCGTGCCCGCCTCGTTCCGACGCACTGCACTCACGAGGGGCACGGAGTACTCGCTGACGTACGCGGAGATGCCGCGCGAGATCTCGGCCACGCGACGCTTTTGCTCCGGGTCTTCGACGCGTCGCTCGAGCTCCCTCAATTGGCCGGGAATCTGAGCTCGAGCAACCCGCCACGGCTCGAGGAAGCGCTCCTGGCCTGCGATCACGAACCCGCGCGTGCCGGTCTCGAGGTCGATCACGCGCTCCTCCAGTCGGTCGGCGGCCTCATTCGCCTCACGGGAGCGCGTCGCCTCGCGCTGCGAGGTGCGCAGGTCCGAGATCGTGAGCAGCAGGATGGCGAACGCGCCGCCGACGAGGAGCACGACCAGCACGGTGGCGACGGCCATACGGAGCGCCAACCCGCCATTGCCGCCGGGGTCGTGTCGGGCCGCACGCACCGTCGGGTTCGACCTCGACGAGGCGCCGGACAGACGCCTCAGCCTGCTCACGAGCCGACGTTAGCCGTTCGAGCGCGCTAGCGCGACCCGTCGAGAATCGCTCGGATTGCGTCCGCCGACAACTCCGCCTTCGGGAGGAAGCCAACGGCCGGGCAACGCCGGATCAGATCCGCGAAGTCCGCCTCGGAATGAGTCGAGATCAGAATCACGGACGCGCCGCCGCCGGCCTCTTCGACCAGCGCACGGGCGACGTCGAAACCGCTCTCCTCCCCGAGCGAGATGTCCACGAGCACGACGTCGGGCCGCAGCTCCTCGGCCTGCCGAAGCGCCTCCGTCCCGTTCGAGGCGAGAGCCACGACCGACACGCCTTGGCGCTCCAGCAGAACTCGCGCTGCTTCGAGGAACGACGCGTTGTCGTCGACCACGAGGCAACGCAGCGGCATGGACGGAGCGTTCCAGGTACCACACTCCCCCGCATTGCAGCTAGCAGGTATCTCGCGAGGTCGCTCGAGCACGGTCGCAGCCGTTCAGTCTCTGGCCGCGCCACGCGCGAGTGACGCCTGCGCACCGGCTGCGCGCACCGCCGTCGAGAGGGTGCGGATGTCGTAGGCGCCGAAGTGGCGCCGGCCGTTGATGAAGAACGTCGGCGTCCCGGAGACCTCGCTCAGATCGGCGCTGTCGACGTCCTCGGCGACGCGGGCGGCGCCTGAGTGTCGGCTCAGGTCGTCGGCGAAGCGGTCGACGTCGAGGCCGAGGCGCTCGGCGTGGGCGATCAGGTCCCTCGGCTCGAGCGCCGCCTGGTTTTCGAACAGCAGGTCATGCATCTCCCAGAAGGCGCCCTGGTCGGATGCGGCCTCGGCCGCTTCCGCTGCGAGCTGGGCGTGCGCATGGACGTCGTTCAGCGGCAGGTGCCGCCAGACGTAGCGCACGTCGCCGAACTCACGGAGGAGCTCGCGGACGACCGGCTCCGCGATCCCGCAGTAGGGACACTCGAAGTCGCCGTACTCGACGACCGTGACCGGCGCATCCAGCGGTCCGCGAATGTGATCGCGCTCGGGGTCGACGTCGATGTAGAGGTCGACCAGCGGCTCCGCCGTCCCGAGCAGGGCGCGGAACCGCAGCCCTCGCGGAAGCAGGGCCGTGAGCCTGAACACCAGCCAGGTGACGAGCGCCGCGCCCGCTGCCGCGCCGAGGATGCCGACCTTCGCCTCCTCGAGCCGGTCGCCGTCGAACGCCAGCGTGGCGACGAGCAGCGCGATCGTGAAGCCGATCCCGGCGATCGTGCCACCCCCGGCGACCGCGATCCAGCCCACAGGCGGACGCAGACGCTCGCCGCTCAAGCGCGTCAGCAGCCACGAGCTGCCGAGGATGCCGACGGGTTTGCCGACGAGGTAGCCGAACAGGATCCCGAGCGTGATCGGCGACGTGAACGCCCTGCCGAGGAAGGCGCCGTCGATGGCGATGCCAGCGTTCGCGAGGGCGAAGAGCGGCACGATCACATAGCTCGTCCAGGGGTGGAGGCTCTGCTGCAGCCGCTCGTTGGCGGGCGTTGCCGCCCTGAGCTCCACGCGCGCCACGTGCGCCAGCTCGGCCGTCGGCTGCTCGCGGAACTCCCGGAACCGGTCGCTCACGCTCTCAAGGGTCGAACGGGCCGTCGGGTACGCGTAGGTCAGGAGGCCCAACGCCAGTCCGACGACGACGGGCTCGATCCCCGACTTGAGCATCGCCACCCAGGCGGCGGTCCCGAGCGTCGCAAAGGCGAGGCCGGCCGGCACCATGAGGCGGCGGGCGACGAGGATCGCTCCGAAGAAGGCAACGGAAACGAGTAGCGGCAGGACGTGGAGCGTGTCCGTGTAGAAGGTCGCGATGACGACGACCGCGGCGATGTCGTCGACGACGACCACCGTGAGCATGAACGCCCGGAGGCGATCCGGAAAGCGCGGGCCGACGAGGGCGAGCAGCCCCAGCGCGAACGCCGTGTCGGTCGACATCGCGATCGCCCAGCCGCTCGCGGACGACTGCCCGGCGTTGAAGGTGAGGTAGACGGCGATCGCGGCTGCCGCGCCGCCCAGCCCGGCGAGCAAGGGCAGCGCGAACCGCCGCCGCTCGCGGAGCTCGCCGAGGTCGAACTCGCGTCGCGCCTCCAGCCCGACGACGAGGAAGAAGATCGTCATCAACCCGCTGTTCACCCAGTCGTGCAGGTCGAGCGAGAGGCCCGCGCCACCGAGGTCGATCGACAGCTCCGTAGTCCAAAGCGACTCGTAGGACGAAGCGTCGACGTTCACCCAGACCAGGGCCGCGACGGCCGCCGCCAGCAGGACGACGGCGCCTCCCGTCTCGGTGCGCAGGAACTCCCGCAACGGAGTCTCGAGGTTCCGCGCCCACGCCGTCTTGCCCGAGAACCCCGACGGGCGAGCGGTGTGATCGTCGTTGCTGCTCATCGGACCGGTACCGCTGCGATAACGTGGCTCGATGGATCCAGAGCGGGCACGCCAGCTATTGGCCGCCGAGCGCGAGCGGATCGAGCGGGCGCTCGCCCAGCTCGGGCATCAGGACACCGGCGAGCTCGTAGACGGCCAGGATGATCCGGCCAACTTAGCTGCGGATCTCTACCAGGACGAGCTCGACGAGGGTCTCGGCGACGGTCTACGCGAGGAGCTCGCCGCAATCGAAAGGGCCGAGTCTCGTCTCGCCGAGGGGACCTACGGACTTTCGGTCGAGAGCGGCAAGCCGATCCCGGACGACCGTCTCGAGGCCATTCCGACAGCCGAGCGGACCGTCGAAGAGGAAGAAGCGCGCTGAGCAAGCGTTGAGGCGCCCCCGGCGACGTTCAGCGAACGATCTCGAGCGCGAGCCGCGGCGCGCAGCCGCGCTCGACGAGATCTGCGAGCGCGTGCCAGTCGACCAGGTCGGCGAACGTCTCCGCAAGCGTGCGCGGCAGGCCGAGACGCAGGAGCTGCTCCGCGCGCCACGCGTGAACGAGGTGCCTCTCGGCCGTAACGTCATCGAGGACATCGGCCGGCATCAGTGTTGTTTCCATCGGTCTGTTCTCCCTGGGTTCGAGGTGATCTGAACAGGCGACACAATTGCCTGTGCGGCGTTCCCTGTCATCACGGCCAGCCTCGATTCGTGCGCCCCGGTAGCCGATGTCTCGGGATTCCCGCTAGCAGCAATGCGCGGACCCACTGCAAATGCGACGCTGAATGCATGCCGATGCGCAGCCTCATCGTCGACGACAACGGATTGTTTCTCGAGGCTGCGCGCGTGCTGCTCGAGCGTGAGGGCCTGTCCGTCGCCGGCGTCGCGGCGACCAGCGCCGAAGCCCTTCGTCAGGCCGAGGCCTTGCGCCCCGACGTCATCCTCGTCGACATCTCGCTCGGAGAGGAGAGCGGCTTCGACCTCGCGCGGCGCCTCGTCGAGGACGGACTCGGCGACGACGCCGTCGTGATCCTGATCTCGACCCATGCCGCGGAGGACCTCGCCGACATGATCGCCGCCAGTCCGGCGGCCGGGTTCCTACCGAAGGCCGAGCTGTCGGCGAGCGCGGTGCAACGCATCGTCGACGAACACTCGTCCTCCCCCTAGCGGGCGTCCAAGTAGGTGATCACGGCGAGGACGCGGCGCTGATCGTCCGCGGTCGCCGGCAGGCGCAGCTTCGTGAGGATGCTGTGCACGTGCTTCTCGACCGTGCCCTCGGTGATCCAGAGCTGATGGGCGATGCCGGCGTTCGAGCGGCCCTCCGCCATGAGCGAGAGCACTTCCCGCTCGCGCGGCGAGAGGTCCTCGAGCGGATCCTGAACGCGGCGGGCGGCGACGAGCTCCTGGACGAGGGCCGGATCGACGACCGATGCGCCGTTGACGATCCGCTGGAGGGTCTCGGTGAACTCGTCGACGTCCGTGACGCGGCTCTTCAGCAGGTAGCCGCTCCGCTCGCCGCTCGCGAGCACGTCGGTCGCCTGCTCGACCTCGACATGCGCGGAGAGCACGAGGATCGCGGTCTCGGGCAACTCTTCGCGGATCTCGCGGGCGGCGTCGAGCCCCTCGACCGTATGGGAGGGCGGCATACGGATGTCGATGACGGCGAGGTCGGGCCGGTGCTCGCGAACGAGCTCGACCAGGTCGGACGCGTTGCCCGTCTGGCCCACGACCTCGAAGCCCGAGCGCTCGAGCAGGCCGGCCAGGCCCTCGCGGAGGAGGACGTCGTCGTCGGCGAGCACCACTCGGGGCCCGGTCGCGTTCATGCGAGGGATTATGGGTTACTTGACGCAATGGGCACGTTCGCGCGGCCCGCGGACTCAGGCGTGACCGATCGCTCCGAGCTGGAACGGCTTGCCGAGCAGCAGGCCGCGCTCCGACGGGTCGCAACGCTCGTGGCGCAGGGCGCGCCGGCAGTGGACGTTTTCTCAGCGGTCGCGCAGGAGGTCACCGAGGTCATGCACCTACCCACGGCCGCGGTATGTCGCTACGACGACGAGGGCACCGCGATCACGGTCCTCGCCGCCTCGGGCCAGCGCCCGCCGAGGTTCGCGCCGGGTTCGCGCTGGCCGCTCGACGGCCCGTCGGTGTCCGCCGAGGTTCTTCGGACTCGTCGGCCGACCAGGCTCGAGGATTACGAGCAGCTGCGCGGCACCCTCGCCGCCGAGGCTCGTGAGGGCGGGTTCGACCACGTCGCGGGCGCTCCGATCATCGTCGACGGCCGCGTCTGGGGCGTGATCGTGACGTCGATGTCTGGAGGGCCGCTGCCCGACAAGGTCGAGGATCGTCTCGCGGAGTTCACCGAGCTCGTGGCGACTGCGATCGCGAACAGCCAGGCACGCGAGGAGCTCAAGCGACTCGCGGAGGAACAGGCGGCGCTACGACGCGTCGCGACCCTGGTGGCGCAGGGCGCGCCACCCGCCGAGGTGTTCGAGACAGTGACTGCCGAGGTCGCTCGGCTCGTCCCCGCCGAGGCCGCGGTTCTCACGCGCTTCGAGAAGGACGACACGGTCGTAGCGGTCGGTGCGTGGACCAGCGACGGCGGCTACGCCCACGTTGGGACACGGTTCGCACACGAGGGGACGGTGTCCGGCCGCGTCTTCGAGACCGGCGGGCCTGCGCGCATCGAGAGCTACGAGGAGGAGCCCGGAGAGGCCGCCGCCGCTGCGCGTGAGCTGGGCTGGCGCTCTTCGGTGGGTGCCCCGATCACCGTCGAGAACCGCCTCTGGGGCGCATTGGCCGTCATCTCGACGAGCGACAAGCCGCCGCCCGAGACCGAGCCGCGCTTGGTGGAGTTCACGGAGCTCGTGGCGACCGCGATCGCGAACGCCGAAAACCGCGCCGAGCTCGACGCTTCGCGGGCGCGGATAGTCGCCACCGCCGACGCCACCCGGCGGCGGATCGAGCGGGACCTGCACGACGGCGCACAGCAGCAGCTCGTCTCGCTCGCACTCGAGCTGCGCGCGGCACGAGCGGCGGCGCCTCCCGAGCTCTCTGAGCACCGGGCGGAGCTGGCGCGTATCGACGAGGGGCTCACGGGCATCCTCGACGGGCTGCGTGAGATCGCCCTCGGCATCCATCCGGCGACCCTCGCCGAGGGCGGGCTCGGGCCGGCGCTCGGGACGCTCGCGCGCCGGTCGCCGATCCGGGTCGAGCTCGACGTCGACGCGGAGTCACGCCTGCCGGAACAGGTCGAGGTGGCGGCGTACTACGTCGTCTCGGAGGCGCTGACGAACGCGGCCAAGCATTCGAGCGCTTCGGTCGTGCGCGTGTCCGTGCACGCCGCGGAGGACCGCCTCCGAGTCGCCGTGCGGGACGACGGCGTCGGCGGAGCGGACGCCACACACGGCTCTGGGTTGCTCGGTCTCCGTGACCGCGCCGAGGCGATCGGAGGCCGGATCACCCTCGAGAGCCCGCGCGGGCAGGGGACGTCGCTGACCCTCGAGCTGCCTCTCGCCGGCCGCGACCAGTAGCGCTTCCGGATAGCAGGTACTTCCGCCTTGGGGGCGATCGGGGGTGCGAACGGCCGCTGGCCGTGAAGACATGGGACGACCGCGCCGCGATCGTTTCACCACCTAGACGCGAAACGGAGCTCGGAAGCCAATCCAGGGAGGTTCTCGTGATCAAACAGCCGACCCGCTCGATTCTCGTTCTCGCGGCGGTTGCGATCGCAGCACTCGCGGTCGTGCAGCTCTCCGCGGCACGCCCTGAGCGCCAGTCGACCGCGGCCGCCACGACGATCCAGGTCCGCGGCGGAGAGTTCTTCTTCAGGCTCTCTGCGAAGTCGATCAAGAAGCCCGGCAAGGTCACGTTCGTCTTCAAGAACGTCGGGCACGTGCAGCACGACCTCAAGATCAACGGCAAGCGCACGCCGCTGATCTCACCCGGCAGGACGGCAAGGCTCGTCGTCACGTTCCGCAAGAAGGGCAGATTCCCCTACCTCTGCACCGTCCCTGGCCATGCCCAGGCCGGGATGAAGGGAACCTTCACGGTTCGCTGACGGCCGAGAGGGCGCCTTCGGCGGTCGGACCACAGATCGGAGGCGCCCTCCCCTCCCCACCCCCCGAGAGGAACACGATGGATCGGGAGATCAAAATCCTGTACACGGCTGAAGCGACCGCCGTGGGCGGTCGCGCAGGACATGCCCGCACGAACGATGGCCGCGTCGACGTCGACCTCGACATACCGAGCGAGATGGGCGGCACGGGCGGGCCCGGCACAAACCCGGAGCAGCTCCTCGCCGCCGGCTGGGCAGCTTGCTTCCAGTCGTCGATGCAGCGATTCGCCTTCATGCTCGAGGTCGATCTGACTGACACCCGCGTCACCGCGCGCATCGGGATCGGCCTCCTGAAGAGCGGGGGCCAGGGTCTCGCAGCCGCCCTCGACCTCGACGCGCCCGGGATTAGCCACGAGGACGCCGTGGAGCTGATGAACCGGGCTCACGAGTCGTGCCCGTACTCGCGCGCCACGCGCGGCAACATCGACGTCACGCTGACCGTCGGCGGCGAGAGCATCGAGCGGCAGGCGGCCTGACGACCAGTCCCCTCCTACGGCCGTCGCAGCTCGGCTGCGGCGGCCGTTCGCTTACTGCGAGCGGCTCCAGGGACAGTCGTTCGAGTGGCGGTCCTGGCTTCTCGTCCCGCAGGACGGGCACACGTAGCGCCCGCCGAAGTAGACCTGGGTGAGCTTGTGCGCCATCAGCATCGTCACGACCAGGGTCACAAGGAGGAACGGGCTCACGCGGCGTCAGCGCCCTTCGCGTCGACGCGGGCGCGGGCCTGCGACAGCCGGGCTCGTCGCGACTCCTCGAGCAGCCGGCTGGCGGCGAGGTAGCGTTCGAGGTTCTCCGGCCCCGGGTCGTCCGCGAAGGCCACGAAAGCCTCGGCGAACAGCCTGAACGCGCGGTCCGGTGCGAGACGCGCGCGGCTCATGCGAAATGCGCGATCGTGAAGGCCAGGAGCATGACCGTCGCGGCGACCGGCGCGACAACGGCAATGACGGTCGCCGCGATGATCGCGGGCGTCTTCGGGCTCTCACCCGCGTCCGCGACCTCGCGGAGATGTTCGGCTTCGTGCGCGGCGGTGCGTAGCGGGTGGTGGACGAAGTTCTCGTCCGGAGGTGCGCCCGTTGACTGCTCGCGTTCCACCCTGCCCACGATTGCGCCTCGGCCCGCGCACGTCTGCACGGCGAGCGTCCAATTCGACTACCGGCCAGCAGGAATCCGAGGACTGCCGTCAGCAACAGGGCACGCCGGCCGCTGGCGGTGATGCCCACCGACGGCGGAGGCGCGAGGCTGTTCGCGTTCCCCAGTGATGCAGCGAAAGGAGCAGCCAGGTCCCATGAAACGCCTTCCGATGACCGCAACAACGGCCCTGCTCGTCGTGGCCGTCGTCCTGCTGTCAGCCGCCTGTGGCGGCAGCGGCGGCAGCAGCTCCAACAGCGCCCCGGCGTTCACGCCGGACGAGCTCGCAGCCCGGCCGACGACGAACTGGATCACGAACGGCGGCTCGATCTCGAACCAGCGCTATTCCCCACTCAAGGAGATCGACGCGGGGAACGTCTCGGGCCTGAAGGGGCTCTGGCATGTGCACCTGGGCTCGGGGAACGCCGGCAAGTACTCCGGCGAGGCCCAGCCGATCGTCTACAAGAACGTCATCTACGTCATCACCGGCGCGGACGACGTGTTCGCAATCGACGCCAAGACCGGCGACACGAAGTGGACGTACCGCGCCAATCTGACCCAGAAGATCGCGACGATCTGCTGCGGCTGGACGAATCGCGGCGTCGCCATCGGCAACGGGCGGGTGTACTTCGGACAGCTCGACGGCACGTTCGTCGCCCTCGACCAGGAGACCGGCAAGGTCGAGTGGACGACGCCGGTCGGCAACTACCGGCAGGGGACGGTGATCACGAGCGCGCCGCTCTATTACAACGGTCGCGTCTACAGCGGCCTCTCGGGCGGAGAGTTCGGGATCCGCGGGCGCCTCACTGCGATGGACGCCAAGACGGGCCAGATCCTCTGGCGGTTCTACACGATTCCCGGGCCAGGCCAGGTCGGACACGACACGTGGCCCTCGAACAACGATGTCTGGAAGCACGGTGGTGCGCCGGTCTGGCAGACGCCCGCCGTCGACCCGAAGCTGGGGCTGCTCTACTTCTCGACCGGCAACGCCTCGCCCGACTTCAACGCGGCAGCGCGGCCCGGCGACAACCTCTTCTCGGCTTCGATCCTCGCGATCGACGCCAAGACGGGGAAGTACCGCTGGCACTACCAGGAGGTTCACCACGATATCTGGGACTACGACGCGACGAGCCCGGTCGTGCTCTTCACCGTCTCGGTAGGTGGCCGCGAACGCCAGGCGATCGCCCAGGTCGGCAAGACCGGCTGGGTGTACATCCTCGACCGCGAGACCGGCAAGCCGCTGATCGGGATCGACGAGCGGCCGGTGCCGCAGGCGCCCGCGCAGCACACCTCCCCGACACAGCCCTATCCGGCTGGTGACGCCACCGTCTCGCACTCGGTCGAGCCTCAAGCCTTCCGCACGTTCGCGAAGACGCTGCCGAAGGGAACGAAGCTCGTCAACGGCGGTCGCATCTTCACGCCGTACAGCCCGGGGACCAGCTCGGTCTCGACGCCGAGCTCGCTCGGGGGCACGAACTGGTGGCCGATGAGCTTCAACCCGGGCACCGGTTACCTCTACGTCTGCGGTCTCCAGCAGGCCCAGCTCTTCGAAGGCGGCAAGACGCCCGAGTTCAAGGCCGGCAAGCAGTTCTACGGGAGCACCGTCGCCCCGCAGGCGACGCCCTCCGGCACCTTCACGGCGATCAACGCGTCGACGAACCGGATCGCCTGGCAGAAGCAGTTCTCCGACTCCTGCTACAGCGGGTCGACGACCACGGCCGGCAACCTCGTCTTCGTCGGCCGCAACGACGGGCACCTGCAGGCCTACGACGCGAGGAACGGCAAGCTGCTGTGGAGCTTCCAGACCGGGGCCGGCGCAAACAACACGGCCAGCGTCTTCGACCTCGACGGGAAGCAGGTCGTCGCCTTCTACGCCGCCGGAAGCGCACTCGCCGGCAGCGCGCACGGCGACGACCTGTGGCTCTTCGGCCTCGACGGCAAGGTCGGGCCGGTCAAGGCGGGCAGCTCGAGCGGCGCCAAGAAGCACGCCGGCGAGAAGCAAGCGCCGAAGACGAAGGCCCCGGCCAAGGCGCCGGCAGCCGCGAGCACGGTGAACGTGAGCGGAACCGAGTTCAGGTTCACGCTCTCCACGCAGACCGTCCACACGGGCACCGTCACGTTCAAGTTCACGAACGACGGCGGCATCCCGCACAACCTGCGCATCAACAACCAGCAGACCCCGAACATCGATCCGGGGCAAACGACAACGCTGAAAGTCAACTTCACGAAGCCCGGCATGTACCCCTACCTCTGCACGCTTCCCGGCCACGCTGCGGCCGGGATGAAAGGCGTCCTGAAGGTCACATGACCGCAGAGGCGGGAGCGGTGCGACGGGCAAGTCCGGCGAGCGCGGCCATGGGGGTGCCGCGCTCGCCCATTCCCACGACAAGGCCGGCGCCCGGCCAGAAAGGACCCCGCGATGAAGACCCTCCTCGTTGCGCTCCTCCGCGTCTCGCGCCCGCTGCAGACGGAGTCGCTGAACGGCCTCATCACCTGCTCTCTGTGCCTGCGCGTCCGCCGAGGCTCGGCCTGGATCGAGCCCGAGCGCGTGATCAGGGAGCTCCGCTCCTACGAGCTCGCCGCTCCGCCCCATCTCCAACCGGCGGTGTGCGAGGACTGCGCGGAGGCGATCTTCAGCCGCAGGGCGCAGCACGAGCGGCTCGCCGCGTGACGGCCTGAGCGGGCCGAGCAAAGAGACGGGCTCACAGGACTACTCTTCATGGGTAGTGAGAACGGGAAGCCCGGTGTCGTGACCCTCCCGCGCGAGGATCGAGGCGGGAACCAAGGCGCGCCTCCGCGGCAGGGTGGGTCGCCGCCGCCGCAGGGCGGGCCCCAGCAGACGCCGCCACAGCAGCGGCGCTTTCCCTTCAGCAGGCGCTGGATCATCTTCGCGCTCGTGCTGCTGGCCGTGAACTTCTACATCGGCTCGCGGGCGACGCAGCCGCAATCGCGCGTCCGGGTTCCGTACAGCCCGTTCTTCCTCGGCCAGGTGAGCTCCGGCAACGTCAGGGAGATCACCTCCAAGGGCACTGCGATCCAGGGCAACTTCCGGGAAGAGGTCACGTACGGGAAGTCGAAGCCGACGAGGCGCTTCCGGACGGAGGTCCCTGCCTTCGCCAACGACGACGCGTTGTCACGCCTGCTCCAGCAGAAGGGCGTGGTCGTCAATGCCCAGCCACTGGACACGGGGCCGCCGTGGTGGCAGAGCCTGCTGCTCGGCTTCGGGCCGACGATCCTCTTCCTCCTTCTGCTCTTCTTCCTGCTCCGGCGGGCCGGCAACGTCCAAAACGTCCTCGGCCAATTCGGCCGCTCTCGCGCGCGGCGCTACCAGCCCTCCGGCGACAAGGTCACCTTCGCCGACGTCGCGGGCATCGACGAGGCGAAGGCGGAGCTGACGGAGGTCGTCGACTTCCTGCGCCACCCGGAGAAGTACCGGAAGCTCGGCGGGCGGATCCCGCACGGCGTCCTGCTCGCGGGAGCGCCCGGCACGGGCAAGACGCTGCTCGCGCGCGCCGTCGCCGGCGAGGCGGACGCCCCCTTCTTCTCGCTCGCGGCGTCCGAGTTCGTCGAGGCGATCGTCGGGGTCGGCGCGTCGCGCGTCCGCGATCTCTTCGCGCAGGCGAAGGAGGCCGCTCCGGCGATCGTCTTCATCGACGAGCTCGACGCGATCGGCCGGTCACGCACCACCGGCGTCGCCGGCTTCAGCGGCGGCAACGACGAGCGCGAGCAGACGCTGAACCAGATCCTGACCGAGATGGACGGCTTCGACTCGGCGACGAGCGTGATCGTCATCGGCGCCACGAACCGGCCCGACGTCCTCGACCAGGCCCTGCTCCGCCCCGGCCGCTTCGACCGCAGAGTGGCCGTGCAGCCGCCCGATCGCGACGGCCGCGAGGCGATTCTCAGGGTGCACACGCGCGGCGTCCCGCTGAGCGACGACGTCGATCTCGGCCGGATCGCGGCGACGACGCCAGGCATGGTCGGGGCGGACCTCGCGAATCTCGTCAACGAGGCCGCGCTGCTCGCTGCGCGGCGAAACCACGATGTCGTCGAGGAGTCCGACTTCACCGACGCGCTCGAGCGAATCGTGCTCGGGGCCGAGCGGCAGGTGATGATGAGCCTCGAGGATCGCCGACGGACCGCTTACCACGAAGGCGGCCACGCGATCGTCGGCATGCTCACTGAAGGCGCCGACCCGGTGCGCAAGGTCTCGATAATCCCGCGCGGGCAGGCGCTCGGAGTCACCTTCGCGGCACCGGAGAGCGACCGTTTCAACTACCTCGAGCCGGAGCTGCGGGCGCGGATCAACGTCGCGCTCGGCGGCCGCGTCGCCGAGGAGATCGTCTTCGGCGAGACGAGCACGGGCGCAGAGTCGGACATCCAGCAGCTGACAGAGATCGCCCGCCAGATGGTCGGCCGCTGGGGCATGAGCGACGCGGTCGGCCCCGTCGCGGTGATCCCGCGCGACGGCAGCGGGCCACTCCTGCCCGGCGCCGCCGAGGTCTCGCCGCAGACACAACGACTCGTCGACGAGGAAGTGCGCCGCATCGTCGACAAGTCGCACCAGGAAGTCGTGGTGCTGCTGGAGGAGAACCGGAGCAAGCTCGACTCGCTCGCGGCCGCGCTGCTCGACCACGAGACGCTCGACGAGGCAGACGCCTACGCGGCAGCGGGCGTGGAGCGAGCTCCGACCGCGGGCACCGACTATGCCGCCGCGGCCCGCTCGCGTAGCGACGCTTAGCCGTCCGGACCTCCCGGCTAGCAGGCATTCGAGAACTCTGGGTATCAGCAGCGTCTGAGTTCCGTTGGCCGCGATGCCGGGCGGGGCCTCGAGCGCGAGGCTGTGGTCCATGGACGGAACGCGGAAGAGAAGGCTCTCGGCTGTCGTGGCGGCGACAGCGGTCTTCGGAGCGATCGCCGGCGCGGCCATCGCGCTCGCGTTCGGCGACTCCAGCGGCGACTCCGCGAGCGCCGCACGCGGGCAAACCGTGCTCGCGACTGCCACGAGGCCTGCTCGCGCTCTCACGGCGGAGACGATCTACCGCGACGCTGCGCCGGGCGTAGTCGTCATCACCGCCACGCAGACACAGAGCGTGCCCGGGACGCTGTTCGCTCCAGCGAAGCGACAGAAGGTTCGAGTACTCGGCTCTGGATTCGTCCTCGACCGCGCAGGAGACATCGTCACGAACGAGCACGTCGTCGAGAACGGCAGCAACGTCACCGTGGGCTTCTCGGCGGGGGCGACGTTCGCGGCCAAGGTGCTGGGCACCGATCCCTCGACCGACCTCGCGGTCATCCGCGTCACGGCGCCGCCGTCCGCACTCCATCCACTCGCGCTCGCCGACTCGAGCAGCGTCGAGGTCGGCGACACCGTCTATGCGATCGGAAACCCATTCGGCCTCGACCGGACGATGACCGCCGGCATCGTGAGCGCGCTCGGACGCGACATACCGGCGCCGAACGGCCTCGCGATCACGAAGGCGATCCAGACAGACGCGGCGATCAACCACGGCAACTCCGGCGGCCCGCTGCTCAACACCCGGGGACAGGTGATCGGGATCAACGACCAGATCGAGAGCGGCGGCACGGTCGACGGCAACGTCGGCGTCGGCTTCGCCGTCCCGAGCAACACGATCAGGACCGTCGTGCCCTCCTTGATCGCGAGCGGGCACGTCGCGCACGCCTGGCTGGGCGTCGACGTGGCGCCGATCGACCCCCGGCTCGCCGAGGTCGTGCACAGCCTGCCGCCGCACGGGGTCGCCGTCGTCGCCGTCGTGAAGGGCGGCCCGGCGGCGCGCGCGGGTCTGAAGCCCGCCAAGAGACAAGTGATCGTCGACGGCGAGGGCGCCCTGCTCGGCGGAGACGTGATCGTGTCCGCGGCCGGGCAGGAGATTCGCTCGCCGGCCGAGCTGAGCGACGTCGTCGGCAAGTACAAGCCTGGAGCGGTGATCGAGCTCCGCGTGTCGCGCGACAGGCGCGAGCGAACCGTCGCGGTGAGGCTCGGGACGGCGCCGTAGCCGATGCGTGGGCGCCTGCTCACGGCCGAGAACCGCAGACATTGGACCATCGCGGCGCTCATTCTCGCCGCGTTCTCGTTCGGCCTCCAGCAGACGATGGTGCTGCCGGCTCTGACGTCGCTGCGGCATGACCTGCACACGACGCCGACCTGGGCGGCCTGGATCTTCACGGGCTTCCTGCTCAGCTCCGCGGTGCTGACGCCACTGATGGGAAGCTCGGCGACCAGCACGGAAAGGGCCGGCTGCTGGCGATCAGCCTCGCGATCTTCCTGGCCGGCTGCATCGGCGCCGCCGGAGCCTGGAGCATCTGGTCGCTGATCGGGTTCCGGATCCTGCAAGGCGCGGGGGGCGCGGTCTTCCCGCTCAGCTTCGCAATCGTCAACGACGAGTTTCCCCGCGAGCGCAGCGGGGCCGCGATCGGCGCAATCTCCGCGGTCTTCGGCGCCGCCGGCGGCCTGAGGCTGCCGCTCGCGGGGCTCCTCGTCGACCACCTGTCGTGGCGCTGGCTGTTCGTCGCCGCGGCGGCTCGAATTCGTAGTGGAGACGGATTGACCTCAGAGTTCCTCACCGAAAGGAGTAGTCGTGTTCAGGAACATCCTGGTCGCGGTCGACGGCTCGATCCATAGCGACCGCGCGCTCGAGGAAGCGGTCGACCTCGCCCGGAGCGAGAAGGGCCGCCTCACGCTGATCGCCGTCGCCAATGGCCCGACGGTCTACCCCACCCCGCACCAGCCCGTCATGAGCGACGCCGAGATCGAAGCAGCGATGAGGACTGTCGTCGACGAGGCCGCCGCGACGGTGCCCGGCGACATCCCGGTGACGAGGGTCGTCCGCAAGGGCCTACCCGGCGACGAGATCATCGTCGAGGCGGACGAAGGGCAGCACGATTTGATCGTCATGGGCACGCGCGGGCGCGGCGCCGCGACGGCGCTGCTGCTCGGCAGCGTCAGCCACGCGGTGCTCAACCACACCCCGCAGCGGTGCTGATCGTGCATGCCGAGGTGAGCGCCGAGAGAACCGAAGCCGCCTGAGCCACTCTGGATATCGTCCGGAGGGTCATGCCTCCGGAGACGCGCTACGCGAAGAGCGGTGACGTCAACATCGCATACCAGGTCGTCGGCGAGGGCCCGCTCGACGTCGTGCTCGTCCACGGCTGGGTGCAGAGCTTCGACGCGAGCTGGGAGATCGAGCCGATCCGGCGCTTCTACGAGCGGCTCGCCTCGTACTCGCGCCTGATCCTGTTCGACAAGCGGGGCACAGGGCTCTCGGACCGCGTCCCGGTCGACGACCTCCCCACGCTCGAGACTCGGATGGACGACATGCGGGCCGTCCTCGACGTCGTCGGGGCCGAGCGGGCGGCGGTGCTGGGCCACTCCGAAGGCGGGGCGATGTGCGCGCTCTTCGCGGCCACGTACCCGGAGCGGACGCAGGCGCTCGTGATGGTCGGCAGCTCGGCGCGGACGAGATGGGCGCCGGACTATCCAATCGGAGCGACCGACGACGAGATCGAGGACCTGGAGCGACTGGTCCTCGAGCACTGGGGAGCCGACGCCGTTCGCACCCTGCTCCAGCAGCTCGCGCCGTCGATCGCCGACGACGAGGAGCTCGTGGAGGCGCACACGCGCGCAGCTCTGCGCGCCGCGAGCCCCGCTGCGGCGGCGGCGCTGACGCGGATGAGCGCGATGATCGACATCCGGCTGCTGCTGCCGGCGATTCGCGTGCCGACGATGGTGCTCTACCGCGCCGACGAAGTGCTCGCGGAGGCCAGCCGCTATCTGGGCGAGCACATCCCGGGCGCGCGCGTGGTCGAGCTGCCCGGCACGGACCACATGCCCTGGCTCGGCGACCAGGCCGCCGTCCTGGACGAGATCGAGGAGTTCCTGACCGGCATCCGACCGCATCCGGCGCTCGACCGCGTCCTGGCCACCGTGCTCTTCACGGACATCGTCGGCTCGACCGAGCTCGTCGCCGACCTCGGCGACCGCCGCTGGCACGACGTGCTGGAGCAGCACAACGCGCTCGTCCGCCGGGAGCTGGACCGGTTCCGCGGCCGCGAGCTGAGCACCGCCGGCGACGGCTTCCTCGCGACTTTCGACGGCCCCGCGCGGGCGGTCGCCTGCGCGGTCTCGATCCGGGATGCGGCGAAGGCGCTCGGCCTGCAGATCCGCTTCGGCCTGCACACGGGAGAGCTCGAGCTGGCCGGCTCGGACATCCGCGGCATCGCGGTGCACACCGGTGCGCGGGTGGCGGCGAAGGCCGGGCCGGGCGAGGTGCTCGCCTCGAGCACGGTTCGCGACCTCGTCGCGGGGTCGGGCCTCGAGTTCGAGGACCGGGGCTCGCACGAGCTGAAGGGCGTACCGGGCGAGTGGCACCTCTACGCTGTGGCCAGCGGCTGAGCGGTCAGAGATCGGGCGGCAGGGCCGCCTCACCGGCGGGCTGCATCCTGCCCTCGTCGAGCAGCCGCCGCGCGCGCTCACGATTCCGCTCCGACCAGCTTGAGCCCGGCCGCCGCGGGACGAACTTCATCGCGTAGCGCTCGTCGTCGATGCCCTTGGCCTGCGTGTCGATCCAGCCGTGGCACAGCGCAATCTCCAGCAGCTCGTCGAACGTGATGGTCTGCTTGCCGGAGCCCTTCTTGTAGAGGACGACGATCAGCTCGCGCTCGTCCGCACCGTGCTCGCTCAGCCAGCGGTCGAACTCGGCGCGGTCGAGCTGCTTCGCCCGCGAGACGTCAAGTGGGCTCATCGCCGGCCACCCGGATCACGACCTTACCGCGCTTCCCGCGGGCGAGGCTGCGCGCGAACGCGGCGGGCGCCTCGGCGAGCGGGTAGACGGAGTCGATCGCGGGCCGCAGGGCACCGTCTTCGACAAGGCGGGCGATCTCGACGAGCTGTTGGCGGCTCGGCTCGACGATGAAGTAGCTCGTGTCGATCTCGTCGCTCGATGGAGGCTCCTCGACGAGCGAGACGAGCCGGCCGCCCGGCCGCACGAGTGCACGCGAGCGCGCGAGCAGCTCTCCGCCGACGGTGTCGAAGACGAGATCGACCGGCGCGACGGCTTCTTCGAGCGGTGCCTTGCCGTCGAGCGCCTCGTGGGCGCCGAGCTCGCGGACGGTCTCGAGGCTGTCCGCGAACGCGGTGCCGATCACGTGCGCGCCATGCGCGCGGGCGAGCTGGGTCGCGAAGTGCCCGACCCCGCCCGCGGCGCCATGGACGAGCACCCGCTGGCCCTCCTCGAGCCGTCCGTGCTCGAAGAGGCCTTGCCAGGCACTGAGGGCGGCGAGCGGGATCGCGGCGCTCGAGACGTGGTCGAGCGTCGACGGCTTCGGGGCGAGCAGGCTCGCCGGGACCGCGGTATATGCAGCGGCGACGCCGTCGCGGTCGAAGGGCGTCAGCGCGTACACGGGATCCCCGGCCGCGACGCCCTGCACGTCGGGAGCCACGTCGGCGACCACGCCCGAGAGCTCGTAGGACGGGATCGCGGGCAGCCGATCGACCGGCCACTCGAGCTCGCCTGGCGTGATCGCTGCTGCGTGCACCTCGACGAGCGCTTCCCCCAGCTGGAGCCTCGGAGAATCGACTTCTTCGATGACGAGGCCGTCGAGGCCGGGAGCGTGGAGGCGGACGGCTTCCATCGACTTACCTTACTAGAAAGATACTTGCAGGGAAGACTCGGTGCTGGAAGTATTCATGCCTGGTGCGTGACCACGTCGGCGAGATCCTCGCGCAGTGGCGTCGAGAGCGCCCCGACCTCAACCTCGCGCCGCTTGGGCTCTTCGGCCGCCTCTTCCGGCTCACGCATCTGGCCGACGTGGCGCTCGGCGAGGAGCTCCAGCGCCACGGCCTGCAGCCCGGCTGGTTCGACGTCCTCGCGGCGCTGCGGCGCGCCGGAGCGCCGTACGAGCTCAACCCGACCGAGCTGATCCACGTCACCCTGCTCTCGTCCGGCGGGCTGACCAAGCGGGTCGACCGCCTCGAGAAGGAAGGCCTCGTCGAGCGGCGGCCCGACCCGGACGACCGCCGCGGCACGCTCGTCGGCTTGACACGCCGCGGGAAGCGGATCGTCGACCGCGCGCTCGAGGCGCATCTGGCCAACAAGGAGCGCCTCCTGAGCTCCCTGTCTCCGGCCGACCGGCGGGCGCTCGACCGGCTCTTGGGCCAGCTTCTCGCGTCGCTCGAGGAAGGCACACCATGACGCCGGAGATCCTCGAGCTCCACGACCCCAGCCGTCCGAGCTGGGAAGGCACGGGGCCGAGATCCGTCCGAGCGCACGTCTGGCGGCCGCCGACTGGCGGAGAGGCACCGCGGACGGTCGTCGTCTCGCACGGGTCCGGCGGGGCGGCGCGGCAGATGTCCTGGCTCACCGAGCCGCTCGCAACCGCGGGCTTCCTCGCGGTCGCCGTCGACCACCACGGGAACAACTTCGTGGACGGCTACCTGCCCCAGGGCTTCGTGCGCTGGTGGGAACGGCCGCTCGACCTCACCTTCGTCCTCGACCGGCTCGCCGAGCGCGAGAGCCTCGGACCGGTCGGCGCGGCAGGCTTCTCGCTCGGCGGCTACACCGCTGCCGCGCTGCTCGGGGGCCGGATCGATTCGGGCCGGTTCGCCGCCCTCCTGGCCGAGGAGATCCCTGCGCAGCCGCCGCCGGAGTACCCGAACCTCGTCGAGGACGTGCGCGAGGTCATGTCGCCGACAGACCTGACCACCTGGCCGGAAGAGGCGGGCCGCGACTATGCCGACCGCCGTGTGCTGGCCGGGTTCCTCGTCTGCCCGTCCGTGGCGCCGCTGCTGTCCGAGAAGAGCCTGTCGGCGATCGAGCAGCCGGTCGCCGTCCGCTGGGCGGGCGCCGACGACATCGCGCCGCCGGAGGAGAACGCGGAGGTCTACGCGAGGCTGATCCCTTCGGCCGACGGGCGGTCCGTCGGCGCGGACGTCGGCCACTACGCGTTCCTGGCCGACAACCCCGAGTTCGCGGAGGTGCGCGAGCGGGTGGCTTCCGAGGCGGTCGCCTTCTTCGATGCCCGGCTCTAGGCGCTCCGGCGGCGCCGGTGCTCGCGCCAGGCCTCGAAGCGCTCGAGGAACCGCTCGGTTCGCGAGTGCCGGCTCGCGTCGAGATGCCGGGAGACCGCGGCCGCGTACGGGCGGCTGACCCGGCGGGCGTATGCGGCCGGGCCCTCGTCCCACACCGGCCGCCAATCCTGACGGTACGGCGCGACAACGTGCTCGCCCGAGACCTTCTTCGCCGACGTGAGGAACGCCAGTCCGACTCCCGCCGACACCTCCAGCAGCGAACGGTTCTCGGCCGCGGCCGTACGGCGCAGAGCGGCGTAGAGCGCGGCCAGCTCGTCGGGGGACGGCAGCGAGCCGGCGTGGTCGCCGAGCTCGGCGAGGGAGGCGCGCAGCTCACGTAGCTCGAGCGGGGGAATGTCGATCAGCCGCGCGGTGTCGCCGGATGTGTTCTCGAGGACGCCGAGCAGCTCGTCGACCGAGCCCGGGTCGACGTCCTCCGCGAGCACGCCGGCGGCCTTCAGCTCGTCGGTCAGCGCCGCCAGGTACACGCGCGAGCCGTGCGTCAGGTCCGACGCCGCGGCGAGCAGCCACAGCGGCGAGAAGCCGAAGGCGGCGATGGAGCCGAGCTCGACGACGTTCCCAGCAGCCTTGCGCTTCGCGATCTCACCGGCGGTCGCGTCCGCCTCGACCGTGGGCGAGCCCTCGACGCCGCCGACGAGCTCGATCACGACCCGGAGCAGGTTCTTCGCGGTCGCCTCGTACAGGCGCGAGCGACGCACGAACCGCGGCAGGGTCAGCTCGAAGCTCTCCTGGAGCGTGCCGCCGAGCCCCGCTGCGCCGGCGCGCAACCCGCGCTCGGGCACGGAGGCATAGAAGCGCCACCGTTTCCGCGTCTTCGCCACGCCGCCATGGTGGCAAATGCTCGGCTCCTAGCCTTTTGGCTGCCACAAGGCGATCTCGGCCCCGGCGGGAGCCGCGACGACGCTGCGCCACCCGACGGGCCCCTCCCGGGCCTCCAGCAGGACGGATGCTCCGAGCGCGCGCGCCCGCTCGGTGGCCTCGGCGACGTCCGCGACCTCGACGTAGGGCAGCCAGATCGAGCTGCCCGACTCGCTCTCGACGACACCGCCCTCGATCCCGTTGCCCAGCTGGAGCGTGAGGTACGAGCGCTCGCCGACATCGATCCGCTCTGCCCTCCATCCGAAGAGGCGCGTGTAGAAGGCGCAGGCGCGGCCCAGGTTCGCCGTGTGGAGCTCCAGGTGGACGACAGGGTTGGCGCGGACCGGCTTCATGACCTCCCTGAGTTGGACCGGCGCGAGGCGGGCAACTCATCGACACCGATGAGTTCGGCACGCCTGGCCCGTCTAACCTGGTGCATGGCCGTTTCCGCGACAGAAGCCGCGCTCGAGCAACGGCTCCTCGACGCTGCCCGGGCGGGAGACGAGGATGCCTTCGCGCGCCTCGTCGAGAGCCACCGCGCGCAGCTCCAAGCCCACTGCTACCGGATGCTGGGCTCGCTGCACGACGCCGAGGACGCGCTCCAGGAGGTGCTCCTGCGCGCCTGGAACGGCTTGCCTCGGTTCGGAGGCCGGAGCTCGCTGCGCACCTGGCTGTACCGGATTGCGACCAACGTCTGCCTCGACGTCATCGCCAGGCGGCCGAAGCGTGTGCTTCCAGTCGACTACGGGCCCGCGACGACGACCGCGTCTCAGACCGAGGTCGGAGAGCCCCTGATCGAGTCCGTGTGGATCGAGCCATACCCGGATGAGCTGTTGGGAGTCGAGGGCGGCTACGCCGCGCCCGAGGCCCGCTACGAGGAGCGCGAGGGCGTCGAGCTCGCGTTCATCGCCGCGCTCCAGCATCTCCCGGCCAGGCAGCGCGCGGTTCTGATCCTGCGCGAGGTGCTCGGCTTCTCGGCCCGTGAAGCGGCCGACTCCCTGGAGACCACGGTCCCCGCGGTGAACAGCGCGCTGCAGCGCGCCCGCAAGACGGTCGACGAGCGGCTGCCCGAGCAGAGCCAACAGGAGACCTTGCGGGCACTCGGCGACCAGCGCGTCCGGGAGCTGGTCGAGGCGTACATCGACGCCTGGCGCCGGGGCGACGTGGCCGCGCTGAGCAAGCTCCTCGCCGAGGACGCCGAGTTCTCGATGCCGCCGTGGGCAGCCTGGTGGCGCGGTCGCGAGACGATCGCCGCGTTCGCCAAGGAGGCCGTGGAGGTCTGCGCCGTCTCACGCACGGTGCTGACGAGCGCGAACGGCCAGCCGGCGATCGCCTACTACAACCAGGTCGGCGACTCCGATCGCTACGTGGCCCTGGCGCTCGACGTCTTGACGCTCGAAGGGTCGTCGGTCAAGGCGATCACGGCCTTCGTCGTCCCGGAGATCTTCGAGCGCTTCGGCCTGCCGGCCGAGATCAGCTAGTCGCAGACGGGGCAGGTGTCGGACACCGGCTGGGGCCCCTCGCCGGGGAGTGCCACGCCCGGTGTCTGACTCCGGGCCGGGACCTAGTCGCAGACGACAGGCTGGTCGTAGTAGCGGCGGACGCTCGAGCCGATGCGCGAGACATCGGTGCCGTAGACGTGGATCGAGATCGCCGTCTCGTCGCCGACGTTGCGAACGCGGTGGATGTCACCGGGCGGTGCGAACCCGCTCACGTCGCCGGCCTCGTTCAGGCTCACGCCGTTCTCGACGAGGACGCTCCGCTCCTCGTCCAGGCGGAAGAGCTCCTCGTACTCGACGCCCTGCACGACCCCGAACACGCACCATGTGACGTGGTCGTGGATCGGCGTCACCTGGCCGGGCCGCCAGACCAGTGCGACGATCGAGAAGGATCCGTCGGGCTCCGTGTGGAGCAGGTGGCTGCGGTACCCGTCCGGGTCGCCGCGGCGCTGCTCGGCGGTAAGCACGTCGGCGGTCGGGAGCTCCCGGCGCAGCGCGGCGGCTACAAGCCGGGAGGTCTCGCGCCAGTCCGAGTGCCCGGTGACGGCGGCGCGGACCGCGGTCACCAGCTCGTCCAGGCCTGGTGCGACACGCTTGGTCAGATGTTGGGTCGCGCTCATCGGGTCTCTCTGGTTGAGACGGCCCGAGCGCGCGAGACTCATCGCTGCCGGGCTAGTCCCGTCCGGAGCTGACGAGGTCGGCGAGCCGCCACTGCAGGCGATCGACCTCGTGCCGGGCCGCCTCGAGCTCGCGCTTCCCGGCGCCCCGCCGTCTGAGGCCCTCCACCTGGCGCACGCGAATCCGGATCTCCTGCAAGAGCCGGTCGACCTCGTGCAGCTCGTTCGTCATCTCTCCGACGTTCAACGACCCTGCGGCGTGTTTGTTCCCGGCCACCGGCGGCGCCTAGCTGACCTCGTGCCTCGCGATGCGCCAGGCCCCGACGAGCAGCGGCAGGAACATCCACACGACCATCGTCGTGCCCGCCCGCGCCCACTCGGTGGTGCTGAGAGTGTGCTCGATCATCGGCGACAGCGATCGCGCGCCGTCGAGCCAGCCCGCGGCGCGTTCGATCTTCGGGATCGACCCCAGCAGGGTCCAGCTCAGTGGTAGTACGAAGTAGAGGACGATCGCCGGCGCCGAGGACAGCAGCGCGGAGCCGAAGGCGAGGCCCATGATCATCGTCGCCGAGACGTAGAGCGCGGCCTGGCCGAGCATCGCCGGCGGCAGCGACCAGGTTCCGTCGACGCCCGGGTCGGCGATGACCGTGCCGACGACGGCCAGCCCGAGCGCGAGAACGAGCGCGGTCAGCGACAGCGCGATCCCCGCGCCGAGCTTGGCGACCAGCACGCGCGACCTGTGAGGGACGAGCGTGAAGGTGATTAGCGAGGTGCGCTGCGACCACTCCGAGGTGATCAACAACACCCCGGCGACAGGAAGCAACACGGTGGCCGGCCAGAGCGCCGACCACATCATGTCCTGGAACGCCTGGTCTTCGCTCTCGCCGATGACGATGTTGACTACGACGAGGGAAACCATCAGGCCCAGCGTGCCGAGCTGGAGCCAGAAGCCCGCCCGTGTGTCGATCATCTTGCGGAGCTCGACGCCGACGAGGCGGAGGAGCCCAGCGCGGCGGTCGACGCCCACGCGGGCGGCGGGAGCTTCGACGGTTGCTGCGGCAGCGCTCATGGAGTGACCTCCAGTTGGTGTTTGTGTCTCATCCGATTTCGCTGTTCTTGATGCGCCAGAAACCGATCAGGAGCGGCAGCACCATCCATGCCGCCAGCGTCGTGCCGGCGTGCGCCCACTGGGCTGCGCTCAGCGACTCGTTGACGAGCGGCTCGAGCGTCTGCGACCCGTCCAGCCATCTCGCAACCGGGTCGAGCGCGGACAGCTGGCCGAGTAGCACCCAGGCGAGCGGCAGGACGAAGTAGAGGACGATCGCCGGCGCCGACGAGAGCAGCATTGCTCCGAAGCCGATGCCCGCCAGCATCAGAGCCGCCAGGTACAGGGCCGACTGGCCGACCAGCCACCCCGGCAGCGACCCGGTCCCGTTTCCCTCGGCGCTGCCTATGAACCCAGCGCCGACGGCAGCGATTCCCAGGACCACGACCCAGGCGACCGCGACCAGGAGAAGCCCGGCCACGATCTTCGCCGCGACCACTCGCCACCTGTGCGGCACGAGCGTGAACGCGATCAGCGAGGTGCGCTGAGTCCACTCGGAGGTGACGAGCAGGATCCCGACGATCGGCAGCAGCGTCTGGGCGACCTGCGAGGAGTCGACGAAGATCGACCGCAGCGAGCTGTCGTGCCCGGCGTCGAAGCCGAGGCCGACGACGACCGCGACCGTCACGAGGCCGATGGCGGCGAGCAGCCAGAAGCCGGCGCGCGTGTCGACCATCTTGCGAAGCTCGACGCCGGTCAGCCTGAGCAGGCTGGGCCGCTTGCTCACGCCCTGTGTCGTGAGGCGTGGTTCGAGGGACGCTGCGACGGTGCTCATGAGATGGCCTCCACTCGGTCGGCGCCGGCGGTCCCGTTGGAGCCGCCGGCGGTCAGGTCGAAGAACAGTTGCTCGAGGCCGGTGCCGTCGGCGGGCCCGATGCGAGTGAGGACGACCCTGCCGGCCAGTGCGGCGCGGCCGACGTCCTCGGGTTCGGCGTCGACGACGAAGCCGCCGGCGGCCGCCGGGCGTGCAGGCAGGCGAGCCGCATCGAGGGCATCTCGGAGCGTCGCCTCGTCGGGCGACTGCACGAGCGTCCCCGCCCCGGCGAGCAGCTCCTCGCGGCTGCCCTGGGCGACGACGCGGCCGAGGTCGATTATCACGAGCCGGTCGGCGAGGAGCTCGACCTCGTTCAGGAGGTGCGAGGACAGCAGCACGGTTCCGCCGCGATCGGCGAAGTCGCGCAGCAGCTCGCGCATCCAGCGGATGCCCGGCGGGTCGAGCCCGTTCGCGGGCTCGTCGAGGATGAGGACCCGCGGGTCGCCCAGCAGCGCGTGCGCGATCCCCAGTCGCTGGCGCATGCCGAGCGAGTACTGGCGGACGCGCTTGCGCGCTGCCGAGCGGTCGAGCCCAACGAGGTCGAGCAGGCCGTCGACACGGCGTGTGTCGATGCCCATCAGCTGGGCGGAGACCGCCAGCGCCTCGCGCCCACGGCGCCCGCCGTGCTGAGCGGCGGCGTCGAGGAGGATCCCGACCCGCCGGCCGGGGTTGGGGAGCTCTCGGAGGCGACTGCCGAGCACGAGCGCCTTGCCGGCGTCGGGCTCGGAGAGCCCCGCGAGCATCCTGAGAGTCGTGGTCTTGCCGGCGCCGTTGGCGCCGAGAAATCCGGTGACTGTTCCGGGCTCGACGCGGAAGGAGACGTCCTGGACGACCGCCTTCCCGCCGAAGCGCTTGGTGAGGTTCTCCGTTTCGATCATGAGCCGAGTGTCGCCGTGCGGCACCGCGCTGCGACAGGGTCGCGTGTCTAGATCGATCGGGCCCTTGGTCGCGGCACTGATCGACTTTGGTCGAGGGTCGCGGCCGTCCCCACGGCGTACGCTCTTGTTGCGATGGACGGCGTGTCAGAGCCCACGAGCGTGGCGAGATGGCAGCGCCGCCTGTTGCCCGCCGAGCTCGTCGAGAAGGAGAACGGGCGCCGTTCGGCACGGGACTGGGTCGTAGACGTGTTCCTCGTTCTGGCGGCGCTGGGAATCGGCGTGGCAAGCCTCGACGCGACATGGGAGGACCACAGCGACGCGATGGTAGTCATCGACGTCGTTGCCGGAATCGCCGTGTGTCTTGCGCTCTGGGTCCGCCGTTCCCGTCCGATCGAGGTCGCGGTCGCCGCCGTGGCCGTCGCATCCTTCTCGACGATGGCCGGCGGTGCCGCTTCGATCGCCGTCTACAACGTCGCCGTCCGCGCGTCGCGGCGCGCCCTCCTCGGCGTGGTGGCGCTGGCGGTTGTGTCGATTACGACCTCGCTGCTGCTCTACCCCACGCAGGGCCCGCGGGCCGAGCAGTTCGCCTTCGGGCTCCTGATCCTGGCGGTCGCGATCAGCTGGGGGCTGTTCACGCGTGCCCGGCGGGAGCTGGTCAATTCCCTGCGCGAACGGGCCGAGCGTCTCGAATCCGAGCAAAAGCTCCGTGTCGAGCAGGCCCGCGAGGCCGAGCGCCGGCGCATTGCGCGCGAGATGCACGACGTCCTCGCGCATCGCCTCTCGCTGCTCAGCGTGCACGCCGGAGCGCTCGAGTTTCGGCCCGATGCTCCGCCGGATGAGGTCGCGGAGGCCGCGGGCGTCATCCGCGGCACGGCCCAGACGGCGCTCCAGGAGCTGCGGGGCGTGATTGGCCTGCTCCGCGAGGAGATCGACGAGGACCGGCCTCAGCC
This sequence comes from Actinomycetota bacterium, assembly GCA_046744435.1. Taxonomy (GTDB): domain Bacteria; phylum Actinomycetota; class Thermoleophilia; order Gaiellales; family Gaiellaceae; genus VAXT01. The sequence continues at coordinate 27,946 of JBKPFP010000111.1, forward strand.
CACGCTGGCGCAGGTTCCCACGCTCGTCGAAGAGTCCCGGGACGCGGGCATGCACGTCCGCTGGCGCGACGAGCCGTCGGGGGCGGACGGCGTTCCGGAGCCGATCGGGCGCACGGCCTACCGCGTCGTCCAGGAGGGCCTGACGAATGCGCGCAAGCACGCCCCGAACGCCGCCGTCGACGTCACTCTGGAATCAGGGCCCCCGCTCGTGGTCGAGGTCGTCAGTCGGAAGGCCGTCGGAGCGCCGAATCGAGACGAGCTCACCGGCACGGGCACGGGGCTGATCGGCCTCGAGGAGCGGGTCGCGCTGGCCGGCGGGCAGCTCCGGCACGGGCCGAACGAGAACGGAGACTTCGTCCTCCGCGCGACCCTGCCGTGGACACCGTGAGCGAGGCGATTCGCGTGCTGCTCGTGGACGACGACGCGCTCGTCCGCTCCGGGCTGCGGATGATGCTTGCCGGCGCCGAGAGCATCGAGGTGGTCGCGGAGGTCGACGACGGCCGCGGCGTGCTCGCGGCGGTCGATGCCCATCATCCCGAGGTCGTGCTGATGGACATCCGCATGCCGCAGCTCGACGGCATCGAGGCGACGCGGCTCCTGCAGACGCAGCCTGACCCACCGGCGGTCGTCGTCCTGACGACGTTCGACGCCGACGAGCTCGTCTTGCGCGCGCTCCGGGCCGGGGCCGCGGGCTTCCTGCTCAAGGACACGCCCCCGGCCGAGATCGTCCGCGCCGTCGAGCTCGTCCACGCCGGGAACGGGATGCTCTCGCCGACGATCACCCGCCGCCTGATCGAGCTCGTCACCGACCCCGAGGCGGGTGCCCGTCACGAGGATGCCCAGCAGCGGCTGGCAGCCCTGAGCGACCGCGAGCGGGAGGTCGCACTCGCCGTTGGCCGCGGGCTCGCCAACGCCGAGATCGCGGCCGAGCTGTACATGAGCGTCGCCACCGTCAAAGCTCACGTCTCGCGGCTGCTGACGAAGCTGCGAGTCGACAACCGCGTCCAGATCGCGCTGCTCGTGCAGGAGGCCGAGCGCTGAGCGCTGTTCTGCTGCTACGAGGCCAGTTCGCGGGCGAGCGGAGTGGCGAAGCGGGGCAAGACGCTCGTCTCCCCGAGCCACGCGTCTAGCCGCTCCACCTCTGCGTCGATCGCCGCCGCCGCGTCGCGCCCCACGTCCTCGAGCAGGCGGAAGGCGATCTCGCCGTCCTTGCGCACCGCCCAGCCGCCGACGATGCGCCCGCACCACCACACGGTTGGGCCCGCGTTGCCGGCGGTGTCGAACAGCGCCGGCCCGTGCTCGCCCAGATACCAGGCGCGCTCCTTCCAGCCCATTACGGTCGAATCGAGGGCCGGCAGCAGAGCCGCCCACGGCTCCGGCTCCGGCTCCGGCTCGGGGTCGTCATCGCCGGGCACGACCAGGCCCGGCGCGCCGTCGAGATCGACCTCGACCGCGCCGACCGCTTCCAGCGCCACGCGCGTCTGCGTCAGATTCCAGCCGCTCCACCACTTGAGGTCGGTGACAGTCGCGGGGCCGAAAGCTTGCAGCCAGCGAGCCACGAGGTCGGCGCGCGCGGACTCGGGGTCGAGTCGCGGCAGCCGCTCGGGCAGCCATG
>JBKPFP010000062.1:0-4756 GCA_046744435.1 Actinomycetota bacterium
AGCATCTTCTCGAAGTGCGGGACGAGCCACTGCTCGTCGACCGAGTAACGGTGGAACCCGCCGCCGACGAGGTCGTACATGCCGCCGGCGGCCATCCCGTCGAGGGTCGTCCGCACCATCGGCAACCCCTCGTCGTCGCCGCGCAGGTGCGCGCGCAGGAGGAACTCGAGCGTCGAGGCCTGCGGGAACTTGGGTGCCCGGCCCCAGCCGCCCCACTCCGGGTCGAACTGCGCGCGCAGGCCGCGGGACGCCTCGCCGAGCAGGCCCTCCGTCAGCGGCTCGGTCGAGGGCGGGAGCTCGCTCGAGCGGCGGACCGCGTCCACGAGCGCGGCGGCCTGCGTGGCCACGTCCCCGCGTCGCTGCCGGTAGGCGTCCGAGACCGCTTCGAGCACCTGGCGAAAGCTCGGCAGCCCGTGCAGAGGCTCCGGCGGGTAATACGTTCCGCCCAGGAACGGCTCGCCTTCCGGCGTGAGGAAGACCGTCATCGGCCAGCCGCCCTGGCCCGTGAGCGCGACGACCGCGTCCATGTAGAGTGAGTCGACGTCCGGCCGCTCCTCGCGGTCGACCTTGACGTTGACGAAGCGCTCGTTCATCAGCGCCGCGGTCTCGTCGTCCTCGAACGACTCGTGCTCCATCACGTGGCACCAGTGGCACGCGGCATAGCCGACCGAGAGCAGGATCGGCTTGTCCTCGTCGCGGGCCCTCGCGAATGCCTCCTCGCCCCACGGGAACCAGTCGACCGGGTTGTCGGCGTGCTGGAGGAGGTACGGACTGGTCTCGTCCCCGAGCCGGTTCACCGCATGACCACCTCGCCGCCGGTGTAGAGCCGGCCCGGCTGCGCCTCCTCGTAGAGGACGAAAACGTTGCCGTCCTCGAGCCGGAGCTCGCGCGCGAGGACGCCCGCGGCCAGGCGCAGTAGCTCGGCGACGACCTCCGCCTCCCGGCCGCGGTACGCGATCAGGCGGATGAGCGGCGGATGCGTCGACGGCGGCTGCACCGACGGCGAGTCCCAGCCCTCGACGTAGTGCTCCAGCGTCCGCCAGGTCGCCCACGTGCCGCTCGGCTCCTCGCCGAGCAAGGCCGCGATCTCGCCGCAGAGCGTCGCCAGCGCCGGCTCGACCTCGACGCCGGGCGCCTGCGGCAGCGCTTCCACCTGGATGATCGGCACGGTACGGCCACCATAGACTCAACTGCCATGCCTCCGCTCCCGACCGGCACGGTCACCTTTCTCTTCACCGACATCGAGGGCTCTACGCGGCTCCTCCAGGAGCTCGGCGACCACTACGGCGAGGTCGTGCGCGAGCACCGCCGGATCGTGCGCGAGCACTTTGGCGCCAGCGGCGGCTCCGAGGTCGACACGCAGGGCGACGCCTTCTTCTACGCGTTTCCGCGCGCGAAGGACGCGGTCGCCGGCGCGGTGGCCGCCCAGCGTGCGCTCGCCGACCACGACTGGCCCGGCGGCGAGGTCCGCGTCCGCATGGGCCTGCACACGGGCGAGCCGACTGTCGGCGAGGAGGGTTACCTCGGCCTCGACGTCGTCCGCGCGGCGCGCATCTGCTCGGCCGGCCACGGCGGCCAGATCCTGCTCTCCGAGACGACGCGCGCGCTGCTCGGCAACGACCTGCCCGAGGGAGTCGCCGTGGTCGACCTCGGGCGCCAGAACCTCAAGGACGTGCAGCACGAGCGGCTCTTCCAACTCGCGCTCGACGACCAGCCAAAGACGTTTCCACCGCTCAAGACGGCCGCCGAGCCGAGCGACTCCGACCGACTGGCGAAGGAGATCGAGCAGCACGTGCACGAGCAGATCCTGGCCGGCTTCCGTGGCACCACCGGGCCACCGGCGAAGCGGCGCTCAGCACAGAAGAGCCTGCAAGGCACGATTCTCGTGCTCACACAGCTGCTCCTCGTCGTGCTCGCGATCGCGGCGATCTACTTGATCGTCAAGGCGGTCGTCTAGGTCAGGGCGGTTTCAGCCGCCCCCGCGGGCACCTCCTCGCGCCGGATCAGCGTGAACGCCGCCAGCAGCGCGGCCGCCCAGATCCCGAAACCGACCCAGAAGCCCCACGCGAAGCCGCCCGTGAGCGCGACCTCGGGCGAGTCCCCCTCTGCAAACAGCGTGTCCGCGTGCGTGAACGCGACAGTGGAGAGAACCGCGGTGCCGATCGCGCCGCCGACCTGCTGGGACGTGTTCAGCAAGCCGGAAGCCAGCCCGGCCTCCTCCGCGCCGACGCCGGCGAGGGCCGCGATCGTGATCGGGATGTACGAGAACGGGATGCCGATGCCGACGGCGAGGAAGCCCGGCAGGAGATCGACAGGGTACGAACCGTCAGGGCTGATCTGCGTGTACCAGAGGCTTCCGGCGACGAGCAGTCCGATCCCGACCAGCATCACCGGCTTGACTCCGTACCTCGTCGACAGTGCCTGAGCCGGCGCCGCGAAGACCATCGCCGTCCCGGCGGTGGCGAGGAATGCGAACCCGGTCTGGAGAACCGACAAGTGCAGGACCTGCTGCATGTAGAGCGTCAGCAGCAGGAACGAGCCATACAGGCCGCCCGAGTGCAGGAACGCGACGAAGTTGGCCGCCGAGACGAGGCGGATGCGGAAGATCCAGAGCGGCATCAGCGGCGCCTTCTCGCGCCACTCCCAGAAGACGAAGGACAGGAGCAGCAGCCCGGCGAGGACGAGCAAGCCGATGGTGCGGAAGGTGCCCCAGCCGACGTCCGGCGCCTCCGAGATCGCGTAGACGAGGACGATGAGGCCGCTCGTGACCAGGATCGCCCCGAGCGGGTCGTAGTCGTGGACGACGTCCTCGCGGCGACTCTCCCGAACGTAGATCGGAGTCAGCACGAGCACGAACAGCCCGACCGGCACGTTGACCCAGAAGATCCACTCCCAGCCGAGGGTCTTCGTGAGGATGCCGCCGAAGAGGACCCCCGCGGCGGCCCCGCTCCCGCCGACCGCGCCCCAGGCGCCGAGTGCCTTGTTGCGCTCGCTGCCCTCGGTGAACGTCGTCGAGATGATCGATAGCGCGGCCGGGGAGACGATCGCGGCCCCGAGTCCCTGCACGCCGCGAGCGATGATCAGCATCTCCGACGAGGTCGAGAGTCCGCAGACGAGGGAGGCGACCGTGAAGAGCGCCATCCCGCTCATGAACACCAGCCGCCTGCCCAGCAGGTCGGCGGCGCGGCCGCCGAGAAGCAGGAACCCGCCGTACGTCAGCGCGTAGGCGGTGATCACCCACTGGAGGTTCTCCTCCGCGAAGTGCAGCTCGCGGCCGATCGACGGCAGCGCGACGTTGACGATCGCGATGTCGAGCACGACCACGAAGATCGCGGCACAAACGAGGATGAGCGCCTTCCAGCGGCGCGGATCTGGAGCGGGCGTGGCCATGCGGCCGCTAACGATAGAGGGGCCGCCCGATGAGCGGCCCCTCTGCCCCCTGGGTGTGTCAGCGACGCTCTACGCCGCAGCCTCGAACACGGGCTCGGCGTCGACCTCGGACTGCTCGAGGTCGCGCCGGCTGACGACGAAGAGCGCGACGAGAACCCCGAGGAACGCGACGATCCCGCCGGCGATGAAGGCGTTCGTGAACCCGTCGGTGAGCGCGACGGCGGGCGCAGTCCCGCTCGAGAGCTGGTCGCTCGTGGTCGAGGTCGCGATCGACGAGAGCGCCGCGATGCCGAGCGCGCCGCCGATCTGCTGCGACGTGTTGATCAGCCCCGACGCGAGCCCGGCCTCGGAGGCCTTGACGCCCGCGAGAGCCGCGATCGAGATCGGAACGAACGAGAAGCCGAGCCCGACAGAGATGAGCAGGAAGCCCGGCAGCAGATCGGCGACGTACGAGCCGCCCACCGAGACCTGCGTGAAGTAGACGAGGCCTGCGGTCAGCGCAGCCATCCCGACGACCAGCACCGGCTTGACGCCGACCCGGGTGACGAGCTGCGCCGCCAGCGCCGACCAGAAGATCGCCGTGCCGGCGACAGCCAGGTACGCGACGCCCGTGCGCAGCGGCGAGTAGCCGAGCACTTGCTGCATGTAGAGCGTGAGCATCAGGAACATGCCGAACAGCGCCGTGCCTAGGATCAACCCGGCGACGTTGCCGCCGACCAGCGTGCGCAGGCGGAAGATCGAGAACGGCATCAGTGGGTCCTTCGTGCGAGCCTCCCAGCCGAGGAAGGCGGCGAGGAGGACTGCGGAGGCGGAAAACAGGCCGACCGTCTCGATCGAGGCCCAACCGTAGTCGTTCGCCTGCGTGATCGCGTAGACCATCGCGGACAGCCCTGCTGTCACCGCGACGGCGCCGACCGCATCGAAGGACTTCACCACCGCATCCCGGCTCTCGCGCAGGAGCACGGGCGTGAGCAGCGCTCCGGTCACGCCGAACGGGACGTTCACGAAGAAGATCCACGACCAGCTCAGGGCATCGGTGAGAACGCCGCCGAGCAGCACGCCCGCCGCCCCGCCGACCCCCCCGACCGCACCCCAGACGCCGAGGGCGATGTTCCGTTCGCGCCCTTCGACGAACGTCGTGGAGAGAATCGACAGCGCGGCCGGCGTGATCACCGCGGCGCCGAGGCCCTGCAGTGCACGCGCGCCGATGAGCGAGCCTTGGGACCAGGCAAGGCCCGCCAGCAAGGACGCGAGCGTGAAGACGACGATGCCGACGAAGAAGATGCGGCGCCGGCCGAGCAGGTCGGCGGCGCGGCCGCCGAGCAGGAGGAAGCCGCCGAAGACGAGCGCGTACGCGCTCACGATC
>JBKPFP010000353.1:0-8074 GCA_046744435.1 Actinomycetota bacterium
ACGGATGAACGACTCCTCGACGAGCCCCGAACGCTCGGGGCTCGTCCTCATCTCGCTCATCCTGGTGGCGGCCGTCGCCAACCTCAACCTGGCGGTTGCCAATGTCGCGCTTCCGTCGATCGCCCAGGAGTTCGATTCCGGCCAGACCGCGCTCAATCTGATCGCGGTCGGCTACTCCCTGGGCCTTGCCGCGTCGGTGCTCTACTTCGGCGCGCTCGGCGACCGGTACGGGCGCAAACTGATGCTCATCGTCGGCACGGCGCTCGCGATTCCGGCCTCCGTCCTGGCCGCCTGGGCTCCCACGGACGAAGTCCTCTTCGCGGCGCGCGTCCTGGGCGGGCTGTCCGCCGGCATGGCCTTCCCGACGACGCTCGCCCTGATCACGGCGCTCTGGTCGGGGCCGGGGCGCACCAGAGCGATCGCGCTGTGGTCGGGTATCGGCGGCGCTGTCGCGGCGCTTGGCCCTGTCCTCTCGGGCGCGCTGCTCGAGGAGTTCTGGTGGGGCTCGGTCTTCCTGATCACGCTGCCGCTCGCGGCGGTCGCGCTGGTGATGGCCCTGGTGTTCGTGCCGAGCCACGTCAACGAAGCGACGGACCCCGTCGACAACCTCGGGGGAATCCTGTCCGTTGTTCTCGTCGCGGCGCTCGTCCTCTCGATCAACTTCGCTCCCCTTCCGGACAAGGGCGCTCTGACCGTAGGCCTGGCAGCGATCGCCCTCGGCGCTCTGATCGCCTTCTTCGTCCGGCAACGACGCGCGACCAATCCCCTCTACGACCTCCAAGTCGCCGCGCGCCGGGTCTTCTGGGTCGCCGCATCCGCGGGAGTCATCGTGTTCGGGACGCTCATGGGTGCCATGTTCGTGGGCCAGCAGTTCCTGCAGAACGTGCTCGGCTATTCGACCTTCGAGGCGGGGTTGTCGATCCTTCCTGCCGCCGCGCTCATGGTTCTGGTCGCGCCGCGGTCGGCCAAGCTCGTGGACGCGCGCGGCGCAAGGGTCACGCTCCTCACCGGCTACTTCTTCTGCCTGCTCGGCTTCCTCACGATGTTGCTGCTGTGGAACGAGGGCATCTCGTACTGGAGCGTCGGTCTCGCGTACGCGTTCGTAGGGATCGGCGTCGGGTTCGCCGGAACGCCTGCGTCGCACTCGCTCACCAGCTCCGTGCCGGTGCAGCGCGCAGGGATGGCGTCCGGGACGGCGGATCTCCAGCGCGACCTTGGCGGCGCGATCATGCAGTCGATCCTCGGGGCGCTGCTCACCGCCGGCTACGCATCCGCGGTGGCCGCGGCGATCGCCGCGGCTCCGAACAAAGAGCAGATCACCGACGGAGTTGCCGCCCAGCTCACGAAGTCCTTCGCGGGCGCGGAGTCGATCGCGGAGCAGCACCCGCAGTACGCGAGCCAGATCACCGCCGCGGCCAAGGAGTCGTTCCTCGACGGCGCCGACTGGGCCTACACCGCGGGAATCGTCGCGATCCTGCTTGGTGCGGTGCTGGTCTTCTTCCTCTTCCCGAAGAAGGACGACGAAGACCGTTTGCTCGCGCAGTACCACGCCGAGGACACGTCGCGAGTGTGAGCAGCCCCTCGGGCAGACAGTTCGAGCTCACGCTCGGCGACCAGCGCGCAGTCGTCGTCGAGATCGGCGGCGGGCTTCGCGCGTACTCGGCGGGCGACCGGGAGCTGCTCGACGGCTACGGGGCCGAAGAGATGTGCACGTCGGGCCGTGGGCAGGTCTTGATCCCGTGGCCGAACCGGCTGGAGGACGGGAGCTATGAGTTCGACGGGCAGCGCCATCAGCTCGAGCTCACCGAGCCGGAGAACCAGAACGCGATTCACGGACTCGTCCGCGGGGAGCCCTGGACGGTTGGCGAGCGGGAGCCGCACCGGGTCGTGATGGAACACGCGCTCTCTCCGCAACCGGGGTATCCGTTCGCCTTGGAGCTCAGCATCGAATACGCGCTGGCGACGAGCGGCCTCAGCGCGCGCACCACGGCCAGGAACGTCGGTGAGTCGGTTTGCCCATTCGGGGTCGGCGCCCATCCGTACCTGACCGTGGGGACGGAGACCGTCGACTTGGCGATCCTCCACGTTCGCGCGGAAACGGTGGTGCACTCTGACGAGCGCGGCCTCCCGCTCGAGCCAACGCCAGTCGAGAGCACCGAGTACGACTTCCGCCGGCCGAGGCCGATCGGCCCGACGGGGCTCGACCACGCGTTCACAGATCTGGCGCGCGAAGAGGACGGCCTTGCCCGCGTCGCGCTCGGCGGCCTGCGCCCCGGCTCTGGCCTCGAGCTCTGGGTCGACGAGGCGTATGGCTATCTGCAGCTCTTCACCGGCGATCCACTCCCCGATGTCAACCGGAGAAGCCTTGCGGTCGAGCCGATGACCTGCCCGGCGAATGCCTTCCGCACGGGAGAGGGCCTGATTCGGCTCGAGCCCGGCACCTCGTTCACGAGCGCCTGGGGCATTAGCCCGTCCTAAAAGATCGCGATCGGGTTGAGGGGCGATCCCGTCCCGCCGACGATGTGCAGCGGGGCGCCGACGAACAGGAACTCCCAGCGCCCTGCCCGCTCACAGGCGGGGACGAGGTCCTCGAACTGGAGGTAGTCGATCAGGTGGAGGCCCATCGCGTTGAGTGTGAGCGCGTGAATCGGGAAACCGATCCCCTTCGTGGAGCTCGGCGCGGTGTCGTTATTGCCGTCTGATCCGAGCGCCGCGATGCACCGCTCGGCGAGGAAGAGGCTGGTGGTCGGGTGGAGACCCGCCTTGGCGTGCTCCGTGTCCCACGGGCCCACCTCGCGGAGGCGCCGTGCGTGGCCCGTCCGCACCAGGAGGATGTCGCCCTTCGCGACTGTCACCCCCTGCTCGCGCTCGGCGGCTTCGAGGTCCTCGCGGAAGACGTGCTCACTGGGCTCGAGCCACCGGACTCCACGCAACCGCGGGATGTCGAGCAGGACCCCGCGGCCGACGAGACCGTTCTTGACGACGTCGATCGTGTTCACTGTCGCGCCCTTCTCGGTGAGAGAAGCGCTTGGCTTGCCGTTGTAGATGGCGCCGTCGAGCACGACGTGGCAGAGCGCGTCGATGTGGCTGTGGGCGTCATGGTGGTAGTCGGCGCCGATGTAGTCCTTGGTGAAACGGAGCGTTCCGGATCCGACGTCGACGTCGGGGAGCAAGGTCATCCGGTGAACTGCCGGCTCGGGGTTGTCGATCCTCCTCTCCGTGTCCCACGGATGGCTGAGCGTGACAGTCTCCCCACTGCGAACGAGGTTGGCTGCGGCCACGATCCGATCGGCGCTGAGCTCGTTGAGCGTCCCCCGCTCGTCGTCCTCGCCCCAGCGTCCCCAGTTCGAGACGGCCTCAAAGAGCGCCGTGAACTCTTCGGCGGACACCTCAACTCGGCGTTCTTTGGTCACTCTCCCTCCAGTGTGGGTGCGGCGATCCGCCTCCTCCGCGCGACCGCGCGGCGCATGAGCAGACTCTGAAGCGCGAGCGTGGCGACTGCGCCCACGACCATCATCGAGACGTTCGCGCCGAGCACGCCCAGCGCGCCTAGGGCCTTGTCGACCTCGCGCAGACCGGCCGCGACGCCGAGATATGCGGCCGCGGGGATCGTCGTCACGGAGATCGCTACGCCGACCCCAGAGCTTGCTCGCGTCTCGAGTGCCAGCATGCCCGCTACGCCGGCCACCAAGGCGACTGCGATCGTCTCGTTACTGACGGCCGTAAGGCCTCCCAGCACCCCGGTCACTTCGATGTCGAAGTCGGACGGGATGAGGTCGAGCTTGTCCTGGGCAAACGTGGCCAGGGCCGCCGCGAGGGCCGCGGCTCCGAGGCCCACCGCAAGCGTCAAGAGGGCGCGGCCGGCGAGCCCAGGCCGAAGGGCGACAATGCCAACGCCGATCGCGGTGATCGGGAGCAGGTCGGGGCTGACCGCCATCGCACCGACGATCAGGATCGAGTTGTTGTCGATCACGCCGTAGCCGCCGATCACGCCGGCGACAAGCATGAACGCCAGGTAACGCGCGATCGGTCGCGCGTTCAACCAGGCGGTGCCGATGACGTCAGCCCACACAAGGCTCGCCTCGGCCGTTCCAGTCGCCAGCGAGCCGACGAGCTCGACGCGAGTCAAGGTGATGTCTGCATCGGGCACGCCGAAGCGCCGCACCTCCTCCAGCGTCGTGTCGACCGCTCTCGGGCGGAGCGCGGCCGACACAACGGAGTGCCTTGCCCGAGTCGCGTCGACGAGCCTGACCCGGCTGACGTCCTCGAGCTCGTCGAGGCGGTCAGCGACGGTCGCCATCGCCTCCGACTTCCCGAAGATCTCGAGATTGATCACGACGCCGATCGTCTCTCCGAGCCTTCAGTGTGTCGTCATGCGAACCGGATGAGACGGGCCTTGAGAAGAGCCATCCTTGGCTCGGCCATGCGGTTTGTCCGACTAAGAGGTGCGCGCCCCGCGGCCGGCGAAAGCGACCGTCGCAGCCAGAGCGACGATGCTCGTGAGCAGCACGAGCACGAACGCACCCGTAATGCCTGGCTCGGCCGGGAAGCCGGAAGCCGCGAGCCCCGCAGCGACCACGATCGCCGCGGCGACCTGGACGCCGAGAGCCGCGCCGACGAAACGGCTGACGGCGGCGGTCGCCGCGAAGACGCTCGTCGACCGAGCCGATGATGGATTCGTGATCGCCGCGAACGCGAGCCCGATGCCGGTCCCGAGGACGACGCTGGCGACCACGACCGGGGCCGGGTAACAGGACCTTGCCGGTCTGCGCAGATCGTCGCCCGGCCGGGGCTCTCTCGGGAACGCTCGAGGCCGGGAAAAGGCATGCCGGTGACGCTCGTCGCCGATCCACGACAGCTCGACCGCGTCGGGCTTTCACCACTGGCGAAGGGGTCGATCGTGCCGGCGCTCGGCTACGACGTCAGCGCCCCCCTCGAGGTTGCCTGGTAAGGAAAGCTGCACGCGCTTGTAAGATCGCTCAAAGTGGCGCGTCAGGAGCGTCGGCGGACTCATAACGGGCCTGCGAGCCGCGTCTTTCGCGTCTGCGCCCGACTGCGCCTGGGACGATCTCACCATGCCAACTCGGGAGTACCGGCTCACGGTGGAGGGAGAGCTCAGTGATCGCGCCAGCTCCGCATTCGAGGGCATGACGATGACCCGCGAGGAGGGCAAGACGGTGCTCGTCGGCCTCGTTCGAGATCAGGCGCAGCTTCAGGGCTTGATCCAGCGCGTATCGGACCTCGGACTTACGCTTCTCAGCGCTCAGGCGGTCGAAGACGGCGGCGGGGGCCAAGACGAAGGATGAGAGGAGAACGATGACCACCGCGACCACTACCGCAGTCCTCGGCGCGAATTCGGAGGTCGGCGAGCTTCGCACGGTGATGGTGCACCGGCCTGATCTTGCGCACGAGCGGCTAACGCCGACGAACTGCCACGAGCTCCTCTTCGACGACGTGATCTGGGTCCGCCGCGCGCGCCAAGAGCACGACGCCTTTGTCGACCTGATGCGCGAACGAGGCGTGGAGGTGCTGCTGTTCCACGACCTGCTGGCCGAGACGCTCGAGGATCCGGCTGCGCGGGAGTGGGTGCTGACGCGTCGCCTGCGGCCGGAGGAGGTGACCGCCCTGTTCTCCCGCGAGCTGATCACGTGGATGACCGAGCTGCCGGCCGACGAGCTGGCCACGAAACTGACCGGGGGGGTGATCCTGAGCGAGCTGCCCACCGAGATCGTCGCCGCGGTGGGGCGCGCGCTGCGCCCGACCGACTTCGTGCTTCCGCCGCTTCCGAACCAGCTCTTCACGCGCGACACGAGCGCATGGATCTACGACGGGGTCTCGGTCAACGCGATGTTCTGGCCTGCGCGGCAGAACGAGACGCTGAACGTCGAGGCGATCTATCGCTTCCACTCGCGCTTCCGCGACGCCGGCTTCCCGATCTGGTTCGGCGGAGTCGACCACGACTGGGGCACCGCGGCGCTCGAGGGCGGCGACATCATGCCGGTCGGCGACGGGGTCGTCCTCATCGGCTTGGGCGAGCGCAGCAACGCGAAGGCCGTGAGCATCCTCGCGCGTAACCTCTTCGAGGCGGGCGCAGCCCGGCTCGTGATCGGCGCGAGGATGCCCCGCGAGCGCGCCGCGATGCATCTCGACACCGTCTTCACGTTCTGTGACCGGGACGTGGCGACGCTCTACGAGCCTGTCGTCGAGCAGATAATCCCTGTCCTCTTCCGGCCTGGTGGCGAGGACGGCGTCACCGCCGAGGTCTCCGACCGCACCTTCCTCGACGAGGTCCGCGAGGCGCTCGGCCTCACCGAGCTGAAGCTCGTCCCGACCGCGGGCGACGAGTTCGAGGCGGAGCGAACGCAGTGGGACGACGGCAACAACGTCGTTGCGCTCGCGCCGGGCGTCGTCGTGGCTTACGAGCGGAACGAGTCGACAAATGCGCAGCTCGCCAAGGCCGGTATCGAGGTGCTCGCCATCGGCGGTCAGGAGCTCGGACGCGGACGCGGCGGCGGCCACTGCATGACCTGTCCCGTCGTCCGTGACCCCTGAGGAAAGGAGCGAAGCGATGGCCACGATGATCGACCTGCGTGGGAAGCATTTCCTGAAGCTGGCCGACTTCAGCCCCGAGGAGATCACGTATCTGATCGACCTCGCGGCGGAGCTGAAGGCGGCCAAGAAGGAAGGGCGCGAGGAGCAGAAGCTCGTTGGTAAGGAAATCGCGCTCATCTTCGAGAAGGACTCGACCAGGACGCGCTGCGCGTTCGAGGTCGCAGCTTATGACCAGGGCGCTCACGTCACCTTTATCGGCCCGTCCGGCTCGCACATGGGCCACAAGGAAACGGTCAAGGACACGGCGAGGGTGCTCGGCCGCATGTACGACGCAATCGAGTACCGCGGCTTCGGCCAGAACGTGGCCGAGGAGCTCGCCGAGCACGCCGGCGTCCCGATCTACAACGGGCTCACCGACGAGTGGCACCCCACCCAGATCCTCGCGGACTTCCTCACCTTCCGCGAGCACGCGTCCAAGCCGCTGAACGAGGTCGTCTTCTGCTATCTGGGCGACGCACGGTTCAACAGGGCCGACTCCTACCTCGTCGGCGGGGCGAAGCTCGGCATGGACGTCCGCATCGCCAGCCCGAAGTCACTCTGGCCCCGCGACGAAATCGCCGAGCTCGCGCGCTCGGTCGCGGCCGAGACCGGAGCCCAGATCACGATCACCGAGGACGCCGGCGAGGCGGTGCGCGGCTGCGACGTGCTGCTGACGGACGTCTGGGTCTCGATGGGCGAGCCCGACGAGGTTTGGGCGGAGCGGATCGAGCTGCTCAAGCCCTACCAGGTCAACGCAGAGACGATGGCGACGACCGGCAACCCGGACGTGAAGTTCATGCATTGCCTGCCTGCCTTCCACAACGCGGAGACCCAGGTCGGGAAGGAGATCTTCGAGAAGTTCGGGATGGAGGCGCTCGAGGTGACCGAGGAGGTCTTCGAGTCACCGGCGTCTCTCGTCTGGGACGAGGCCGAGAACCGGCTGCACACGATCAAGGCGGTCATGGTCGCGACGCTCGGGGACTGACGATGCGCGTCGTCGCCGCCCTCGGAGGCAACGCGCTGCTGCAACGCGGACAGGAGCTGAGCGCCGAAAACCAGCGGGAGAACGCCCGCGTGGCCTGCAAGGCTCTTGCCCCGGTCGCGTTGGAGCACGAGCTCGTGATCGCACACGGCAACGGGCCCCAGGTCGGTCTCCTGGCCCTTCAAGGCGCCGCCTACACGGAGGTCGGCGCGTACCCGCTCGACGTCCTCGGCGCGCAGACGGAGGGGATGATCGGGTACGTCATCCAACAGGAGCTCGGAAACGAGCTCCCGTTCGAGCGGCACTTGGCGACGCTCCTCACGATGATCGAGGTCGACGCCGCCGACCCCGCGTTCGAGAACCCGACGAAACCGATCGGGCCGCTGTACGGAGCGGACGAGGCCAAGCGGCTCGAGGCCGAAAAGGGCTGGGTCTTCAAGCCCGACGGCGACAGCTTTCGCCGCGTCGTTCCCTCGCCGCTGCCGCGGCGGATCTTCGGGC
>JBKPFP010000195.1:0-16408 GCA_046744435.1 Actinomycetota bacterium
TCCGCTCTCGCGGACAGGCCGCTGCGCGGCCGGCTCAAGGAAGAGCGACGCAACGTGGCCGTGAAGGTGGTCGACGGGGACGAGCGGGAGCCGCCGCGCCCACGCGAGCGCCTTCGCCGCGGAGAGCCCCACGAGCAGCGCCCCGATCAGGCCGGGACCACGCGTGACTGCGACGCGGCTCACGTCGTCGAGCGAGGCTCCCGCTTCGGCGAGCGTCTCCCGGACGACCGGCAGGACGAGCTCGAGATGCCGGCGCGACGCGACCTCGGGCACGACGCCCCCGTACCGCGCGTGCAGGTCGGCCTGGGAGGAGACGACGTTCGCGAGGATGCGGCCCTCGTCGGTGACGAGCGCGGCCGCGGTCTCGTCACACGACGTCTCGAGCCCGAGAATCAAGCGCTCGCGGGCTCCCGGACCGGGTCGCGCCACATGATGAGGGCGTCTTCTCTGTTATCCGTGTAATAGCCGCGCCGGATGCCGCGGGCGCGGAAGCCCAGGCTCTCGTAGAGCCTGATCGCTGCGTCGTTCGAGACGCGCACCTCGAGCGTGTAGCCGCGCCTGCCGTCGCTGGCCGTGAGCTCGAAGAGGCGCTCCATCAGGCGGGTCGCGATCCCGCGCCGGCGGTAGTCGTGCGCGACCGCGAGGTTCATGACGTGCCACGCGTCGACGTAGCGGGAGATGATCAGGTAGCCGACGAGCTGGTCGTTCTCGACGTCGATCGCGCCGAGGCAGATCGAGGACGGCTTCGCCAGCTCGCCCGCGAACATCGAGCGCGACCAAGGCGTCGGGTAGGAGGCGCGCTCGATGTCCTCGATCGCGCCCAGGTCCCTGAGCTTGAGCTTGCGGAACTCGACGGTCATCTGGGCACTCATTGCAGCACGCGGTCGGCGTCCGGCGCCCGGACGTAGATCGGCTCCACCTCCTCGGCCGGGCCGAAGTCGCGGGCCAGGCGCGCGTGCAGGCTCGCACGCGGCACGTGGAGCTCGCTGTCGTCCGGCGGGATCTCGGCGCCGAGCGCCTCGAGGTCGGAGCGGTAACGCACCGCCCCGTCGCCGACGCAGCGGGTGCCCGGCTCGAGCTCGAGCTCGGTGGGAGGCCGTGCGATCGGCTCGCCGTCGACGAGCGTGAAGACCTCGTGCCTCCGTGCGTCGATCACTGGGAGCGCGCCGGGAGCTCCCGCAGCGAGCGCGTCCAGCGTCGACACGCCGGCCACCGGCAGCTCGAGTGCGAAGGCGAGCCCGCGGGCGGCCGCGAGGCCCATGCGCAGGCCGGTGAAGCTGCCCGGCCCGGTACCGACGACAAGAGCGTCGAGGCTCGCTGGCTCGACAGCCACCTCGCGCAGGAGCTCGTCGACGTCCTCGAGCACGCGTGTCGGGGTCGAGGCGCGCTCAGCGAGCGCCTCGCCGTTCTGCACGACCGCGCTCGTTGCCACTCCCGTGGCCGTGTCAAACGCCAGGACCAGCATGGCCGAAAACCTTATCCAGGAGGGATTTCTCGGAGCTCTCGAGCGTGAGCAGCCGCCGGTCGCCGCCTGCGTGCCTCATCGTCACGCGGACGCGCGGAGCCGGCAGGACGTCCCCGGCTGCCTCGGGCCACTCGACGAAGCAGAGCGCGCCGTCGAAGTACGGCTCGAGGTCACCCCACTCCGCCGGCGAGACGCCCTGGAAGCGGAACAGGTCGAGGTGCGAGACCTCCACGTCGTCACGGTAGCGATGGCCGACCGTGAAGGTGGGGCTCGTCACCGGCCCTGCGACACCGAGCGCGCGACAGGCCCCGCGGACGAGCGTCGTCTTGCCGGTGCCGAGCTCGCCGGAGACGGTGACGACGTCGCCGGGATGAAGCTCAGGCGCAAGGCACGCGGCGATCTGCTCCGTCTCCGCGGCGGATCCGCTGCGCAGGTCCAGCCGTTCTGGATAGGTCGCGAGGGCGCGCTCGACTAGCGCGGCCTTGTCCTCGCCGCGGTACCACTCGCCGCGCTCCTCGAGCAGCTTCCGCTTCAGGGCCGTGTACTCCGCGGCCAGAGCGGGGTCCGCGCGGAGGGCGTCTCGAAACCGGAGGTGAGTCCGCCACTGCGGCCCGCCCCATTCGACGACGTGCACGATCACGGCTCGCGGGAACGCGGGGCCCTTCCGGAAGCTGCGCTCGCCGGGCTTGCTGTCGTCGCCGGCGTCTTCGTATCCCAGCGCCTGCATACGGTCGACCGCCACGGCCGGGAGGTCGATCGTTGTCGCGCCGACCGCGATGTCGACCGTCGGCTTGGCGGCCAGGCCGGGGACCGCCGTGCTGCCGACGTGCTCGATCTCGACGACGAGGTCACCCAGCGCGGTCTGGATCTGCCCGGCCTCCGCAGCGAACCTCTGCGGCCAGCCGGGGTCGTACTCGGCCAGCTCGACCTTCGTCACAGCGGAAGGCTAGTAGCGGGCTAGAAGAGGCCGAGCTGGACGGCGGGCTCGGCGATGAGCGGCGCCGGTTCCGGCTCCGGCTCGGCGACGCGGCCGATCAGCTCCGGAATGCGGCGGAAGTCCTCCTGCAGGACGGCGAGCATCTTCGGCGTGTAGAGCGCGGCCGCGGGGTGGTAAAGCGGATAGAGCAGCACTCGTCGCCCGCCGAGAGTCACTTCCTGCTCCTGGCCGTGGACACGCGTGATGCCGAGCTGCTTGCCAGAGAGGAGCTTCGTCGCGAAGTTGCCGAGCGTCGCCACGAGCTTCGGCTGGATCAGCTCGACCTGGCGGAAGAGGTGCGGCTCGCACGACTCGATCTCGTCGGGCATCGGGTCGCGGTTGCCGGGAGGCCGGCACTTCAGGACATTGGCCACGAAGACCTTGTCTCGGCCGAGCCCGATGCCCTCGAGGAGCTGATCGAGGAGCTTCCCCGCTTGCCCGACGAAGGGGAAGCCCTGCTTGTCCTCGTGGAAGCCCGGCGCCTCGCCGACGAACATGAGGTCGGCGTTCGGGTCGCCGTTCCCGAATACGACCTGCGTCCGTCCCTCGGCGAGGCGGCACTTGGTGCAGCCTGCAACCTGCTGCGCGTACGCGTCGAGGGCGCTAGCCGCAGCCACAGCTCCCGCCGCAGCATCCGCCTCCGGAACTTCCGCCGAAGCTCGGCTGCTCGGCGGTGCCGCTATGAGTTGCGAACACGGAGAACTGCTTGCGCACGTTCGAGGCCGCGCAGTCGGGGCACGAGACAGCCTCCCCGTTCCGGACGAGCTCCTCGAAGTGCGACTCGCACTCCATGCAGACGTACTCGTAGATCGGCATCGCCGCGAGAGTCTAGGCAGAGCCCCGGACGCATCGCAAACGAGAAAGCCGGCCCCGGAGATGGTGCCGACTTCTCTCGCTCGGAGAACTGCTCTGAAAGCTTGATCTCGATGACGTCCTGCTCGGACTTCAGGTACTCGAGGAGCAGCACGCTACCTGCATGGGGCGCAGGACTTTTCCCTCGTTCTCGTCACTCGATCGAGGCGCGCTACGCTTTGTCTGCCCGGTATCCGCTACGGAACTGGAGCCCGTTGTGATCGACAACGTCACCGTCGTCGGCCGGGGCCGTGTCGGCTCTGCGATCGCCGCTCGCCTCCTCGAGCGAAGCGTCGAGCTGCGCGAGGACGAGGCGGAGGTCGTCCTGCTCTGCGTGCCCGATCGGGCGATCGCCGAGGCGGCGCGCGCGATCGAGCCCGGGCCGTGGGTCGCACACGTCAGCGGCGGCACCCACCTCTCCGCCCTCGACCCGCACGAGCGGCGTTTCGGCCTGCACCCGCTGCAGACCTTCACGCGCGCGCGTGGACCGGAACAGCTGGACGGGGCGTTCGCCGCGGTGAGCGGCGAGACGCCGGACGCGCTCGCGACCGGGTTCGAGCTTGCCGAGACGCTCGGACTGCGGCCCTTCGAGCTCGACGACTCGCAGCGGGCGCTCTACCACGCCGGCGCGGTCGTCGCGTCCAACTACCTCGTCACGCTCGAGCGCGCAGCCGCCGAGCTCGTCTCCGCGGCGGGCGTGCCGCCCGAGGCGCTCGTCCCGCTCATGAGCAGGACGATCGAGAACGGCTTCGAGCTGACCGGGCCGATCGAGCGCGGCGATTGGGAGACCATCGAGACGCACCTCGAGGCGCTCGACGAGCACCGCCCGGAGCTGCGCACGCTCTACGAAACGCTCGCGGAGGCGACGAAGGAGCTGGCGGCGCGATGAGGACGGTGCGCAGTGTCGCCGAGGTGCGCGGAGCCGTTGCGCGCTCCGGGTCGGTCGGCCTCGTGCCGACCATGGGCGCGTTCCACGCGGGCCACCTCGCGTTGTTCGCGGCCGCCCGTGAGGAGAACGAGCTCGTCGTCGCCAGCCTCTTCGTCAACCCGGCGCAGTTCGGGCCGGGCGAGGACCTCCAGCGGTATCCGCGCGACGAGGAACGCGATGCGCAGGTCGCCGAGAAGGCCGGCGTCGACGTCCTCTTCGTACCGTCCGCCGACGAGCTCTACCCCGCCGGCTACCAGACGTGGGTCGACGTCGAGGAGCTGTCGCGCACTCTCGAGGGCGAGTTCCGGCCGGGCCACTTCCGCGGGGTCGCGACGGTCTGCCTGAAGCTCTTCAACATCGTCCGCCCGCACCGCGCCTACTTCGGCCAGAAGGACGCGCAGCAGGCAGCTGTCGTCAAGCGACTCGTCGCCGACCTGAACCTCGACCTCGAGATCCGAGTCGTGCCGACCGTGCGTGACGCAGACGGTCTGGCCCTGTCGTCCCGCAACTCGTACCTCTCGCCCGAAGAGCGCGAGGAGGCACTGGCACTCCCCCGCGCCCTGAAGGCCGGTCGTGACGCTTTTGTGACGGGGTCAGACCCCGCGACAGAAGCGAAACGATTTCTCCACAAGCTCGACGTCGACTATGTGGAGGCCGCCGACCTTGACGGGCAGCGCGTCCTCGCTGCCGCAGTACGAGTCGGGAAGACCCGGTTGATCGACAACGTGATCCTCGAAGGAGACGAACGATGAGCACACCGCCCAGAGGCAAGCTGCCGCTCCCCGAGCTCGCCGAGATGAAGCGCCGCGGCGAGAAGATCGCCATGGTCACCGCCTACGACGCCCCGGGCGCGCGCTTCGCGGAGGACGCGGGCGTCGACATCGTTCTCGTCGGCGACACCGCGGCAATGGTCGTCCTCGGCCACGAGGGCACGACCGTGCCCGTGACGATGGGCGAGATGCTCTTCCTGACGCGGACGGTCGCACGCGCGGCGAGGCGCCCGATCGTGATCGGCGACATGCCCTTCGGCTCGTACCAGGTGTCCGACGAGGACGCGGTGCGCAACGCGATCCGCTTCGTCAAGGAGGCCGGCGCGGACGCGGTCAAGCTCGAGGGCGCGGGGCCGTCCGTCTCGCGCGCGCGGGCGATCGTCGAGGCCGGCATCTCTGTCATGGGCCACGTCGGCCTGACGCCGCAGTCGGCGACCCAGCTCGGCGGATTCAAGACGCAGGGCAAGACTGCCGAGAAGGCGCGCGAGCTCGTCGTGGGCGCGCTCGCCCTCGAGGAAGTGGGGTGCTTCTCGGTCGTGCTCGAGGCCGTGCCTTCGCCGGTCGCGGCGGAGATCACGCGCCGCCTCTCGGTGCCGACGATCGGCATCGGAGCGGGGCCGGACTGCGACGGCCAGGTGCTCGTCTACCACGACCTGCTCGGCCTCAGCGAGGGCCACCTGCCGCGGTTCGTGAAGCGCTACGCGAACCTCTCGCGCGAGATTCGCGACGCGCTCGAGCACTACGTGCACGACGTGCGCACCGGCGCCTTCCCGGAGGAACAGCACACGTACGCGATGGCCGACGAGGAGCGCGAGCTCTTCGAGGGCCGGATCACGGAGCCTGCCTCGAACGAGTGACGCGTTGGCTGCTTCGCCGCCGAGCTCTTCAAGGCGATCTTCACAGTCGCGTCGTTAAGTTCAGGCCGACAGCGCGACGATCAGCCCCACCGGCGCGGCAGCGAGGAGCACGGCTCCGACGGCTCGTGACCAATGCCACCCATGGACTGCTCGCGTTCCAGTGACGAGCAACACGAGGGCCCAGGCGACGAACCCGAGCGCCAGCGCCTCGAAGACCGCGTCGCCCGGGCCGGTGTCCGAGCCGCCCGTGCGAAAGACGTCGAGCCCGTAGATCGCGAGCCGCACGGGCCAGATGAGGACGAGGGAGAGCGCGAGCGGCGCCGCCGCATACCCGAGCACGTGGCGCGCGCGGCGGTAGCTGCCGTGGCTGCCGAGCGCGCGGCCCGCCGCGAACAGGAGCGCCCCGCCGAGCCAGTAGACGGCGCCTCCGTACGCCCCGCCAAAGAGAAACGTCCACACCGCCACATCGAGGCCGTCGAGGTTCCGGTCGTCGAGCAGGCGGCCGGCCAGCGGAGTCATGAGGACCCCCGCCATCCCGGCCAGGAAGATGAACGCGACCAGCGGCTCCTGCCGCGCCTGCGCCGCTCGCGGCGAGTCCTGCATCGCCGCAAAGACCGGCTGCGGGCTCTGGAAGACCGCGAGCGCCCGTAGCCACCAGTCGCGCTGGAGCGAGGGCGTCTGCTCGGACGCGGTGCTCACGCCCTGAGCGTACTGTGCGTCTTGTGCCGCGGAGCGCATTGATCGTCGCCGTGCCCGAGGCCGAGCCGCTCGTGGGTGAATGGCGCCTCCGGTACGACAACGCCCGCCTCGGGATCCCGGCCCACATCACCTTGCTCTTCCCGTTCGTGCCGGCGGAGCAGCTGGACGAACAACTCTTCGCCGATCTATGCGACCTGTTCGCGGCACAACCGGCGATCTCGTTCTCGCTGAAGCGGGTCGTCGAGTTCCCGGACCAGACGCTCTGGCTCGCGCCCGAGCCCGCAGAGCCGTTCCGGAGGCTGACCGAGCTGATCTTCGAGCGCTACCCGGAGTACCCGCCCTACGAGGGCATCCACGACGAGGTGATCCCGCACCTGACGATCACCTCCGGCGACGCCTCGTTGAGGGACGAGCTCGACACCGCGCTGACGCCGCACCTGCCCGTGGAGGCCGAGGCCCGCGAGATCGTCCTGCTGGAGGAGCAGCCGGACGGGCACTGGCGCATTCGCGAGCGCTTCCCGCTCGGCGGCTAAGCGGTGTCAGACACCGGGGCGGCGCCCCGTCCCTGAGATGCGGTCACGCTCCCTGTGTCTGACACCGGGCGCAGCTGGTGGTGCTAGGCCGCCGCCGCAGCCTTCTTCGGTAGCAGCTGCCTGAGGTACTGCCCCGTCGCCGAGCCCTCCACCTCGGCCACGTCCTCCGGCGTTCCGGTCGCGATCACCTCACCGCCCGCCTCGCCGCCCTCGGGGCCGAGGTCGACGATCCAGTCCGCCTGCTTGATCACGTCGAGGTTGTGCTCGATGACAAGCACGGTGTTGCCGGCGTCGACGAGCCGCTGCAGCACCTCGAGCAGCTTCTCGATGTCCGCGAAGTGCAGCCCGGTCGTCGGCTCGTCGAGGATGTACAGCGTCCGCCCGGTCGCCACCTTCGACAGCTCCGAGGCGAGCTTCACGCGCTGGGCCTCGCCGCCGGAGAGCGTCGTCGCCGGCTGCCCGAGCTTGATGTAGTCGAGCCCGACGTCGTGCAGCGTCTGCAGCCGGCGCCGCAGCTTCGGGATCTTGGCGAAGAACCTGAGCGCCTCCTCGACCGACATCTCGAGCACGTCCGCGATCGACTTGCCCTTGAAGCGCACCTCGAGCGTCTCGCGGTTGTAGCGCCGCCCGTGACAGGTCTCGCACGGCACGTAGACGTCCGGCAGGAAGTGCATCTCGATCTTGATCGTCCCGTCCCCCTTGCAGGTCTCGCAGCGCCCGCCGCGCACGTTGAACGAGAACCGCCCCGGCTTGTAGCCGCGCACCTTGGCCTCCGGCGTCAGCGAGTAGAGCTCGCGGATGTGGTCGAACAGCTTCGTGTACGTCGCCGGGTTCGACCTCGGCGTGCGCCCGATCGGCGACTGGTCGATGTCGATCACCTTGTCGAAGCGCTCGATGCCCTCGCAGCCGAGGTGCTCGCCCGGCTTCACGCGGACGCGGTGCAGCCGGTTGGCCAGCGCCTTGAACACCGTCTCGTTCACGAGCGTCGACTTGCCCGAGCCCGAGACGCCCGTCACCGCCACGAGCTTCCCGACCGGGAACTCCACGTCGATGTTCTTCAGGTTGTGCTGCGTGGCCCCGCGTACCCAGAACGAGCCGAGGTCCTCGGTGCGGCGCTCGGGAACGGCGATCTCCCGGTGGCCCGAGAGGAACTGGCCCGTGATCGACTTCTCGTTGCGCTCGACCTCCTCGGCCCGCCCCTCCGCGACGACGTAGCCGCCGTGTTCTCCCGCGCCCGGCCCCATGTCGACCAGGTGGTCGGCCGCCCGCATCATCTGCTCGTCGTGCTCGACGACGAGGACGGTATTGCCGAGGTCGCGCAGCCGCTCGAGCGTGCCGATCAGCTTGCCGTTGTCGCGCTGGTGGAGCCCGATCGACGGCTCGTCGAGGATGTAGAGGACGCCGACCAGCTGTGACCCGATCTGGGTCGCCAGTCGCAGCCGCTGGGCCTCGCCGCCCGAGAGAGTCGCCGCCGCCCGGTCGAGCTGCAGGTAGCCGACCCCGACGTTGTCGAGGAACGTCAGCCGCTCGCGGATCTCCTTGATGATCCGCGCCCCGATCAGCTGCTCGGTCTCGGTCAACTCGAGCGAGTCGAGGAACTCGATCGCGCGCGTGACCGACATCTTCGAGAACTCGTGGATGTTCAGGTCGCCGACGGTAACCGCCAGCACCTCGGGCTTCAGCCGTGCGCCGCCGCACTGCGGACAGGGCCGGAAGCTCATGTACTCCTCGATCCGCTCGCGCTGCTGCGACGAGTCCGTTTCCTTGTAGCGTCGCTCGAGGTTCGAGACGATCCCCTCGAAGCGGAGCATGTACGAGCGCTTGCGCCCCATCCGGTTCCGGTACCGGACGTAGATGCGGTCGTCGCCCGTCCCGTAGAGGAACAGGTTCTGCTGCTCCTCGCTCAGGTCCTGCCAGGGCGTCTCGAGGTCGATCTCGTACCGGTCGGCGATGCCCTGGACGACCGCCTCGTAGAAGCTCGAGCTGCCCGTCGACCACGGGACGAGCGCGCCCTCGCCGATCGAGAGCGTCGGGTCCGGGACGAGCAGGTCGGGGTCAATCTCCTGTTGCGCGCCCAGCCCGTGACACCTCGGGCACGCGCCGTGCGGCGAGTTGAACGAGAAGATCCGCGGCTGCAGCTCCGGCAGCGAAACACCGTGGTCGGGGCACGCGAACTTCTCCGAGAAGGTCAGTGGCTCGCCGTCGATGACGTCGATCACGACCAGCCCGTCGGCCAGAGCGACCGCCGTCTCGATCGACTGGGCCAGCCGCGTGCGCAGGTCTGGCTTCATCACGAGCCGGTCGACCACGACCTCGATCGTGTGCTTGTACTTCTTGTCGAGCTCGATCGGCTCCTCGAGCAGCCGCTGCTCGCCGTCGACCTTCACACGCGAGAACCCGTCCGCCCGCAGCTCCTCGAAGAGATCCTTGAACTCGCCCTTACGGTCGCGCACGACCGGCGCGTTGACGGTGAACTTCGTGCCCTCCGGGAGTCGCAGCACCTGGTCGATGATCGCCTCGATCGACTGGCCGGCAATCGGCCGCCCGCAGACCGGGCAGTGCGGCCGCCCGACCCGCGCGTAGAGCAGCCGCAGGTAGTCGTAGATCTCGGTCACCGTGCCGACCGTCGACCGCGGGTTGCGCGAGGTCGTTTTCTGGTCGATCGAGATCGCCGGCGAGAGCCCGTCGATCGAGTCGACGTCCGGCTTCTCCATCATCTGCAGGAACTGGCGCGCGTACGCCGAGAGTGACTCGACGTAGCGCCGCTGGCCTTCCGCGTAGATCGTGTCGAACGCCAGCGAGGACTTTCCTGAGCCCGAAAGGCCCGTGATCGTGATCAGCCTGTTCCGCGGCAGCCTGACCGTGATGTCCTTGAGGTTGTGCTCGCGAGCACCGTGAACTACCAGCTGATCCGAGGCCATAACCGACCAAGTCTAGCCAGCCGGATCGGATCGAACAAGTGTTCTGTTGGCCGATTTAGGACACGTTAGTGGGCGAGTCGCTCGACCGTCCGGCAGACCTGCTGCGGCTCGGAGATGTGTCCGAACGCGAGCGGGCCGACGACGACCGTTCCGTAGTCGAGCAGCTGCCCGAGCAGGGACTGCTCGACCTCGACGGCCTCGACGGCGCCGAGCCGGACGGCCTTAGCACGGCGCCGCAGCGTGCCGTTGACGACATAGACCTTCTCCGTCGTGACGACGAGTCTCGTGCGCTCCCACTGCCAGACCGCGCGGAACGTGAAGGCGGCGGCCACGGCGACGATCAGTGCACCGACAGCAGCGGTCGCCGGCCACGGCAGCGTCAGGAAGAAGACGCCGAACGCGGCCAGCCCGAGCGAGCGGAACAGCGGCCGCGCGAGCACGATCCCATGGTGACGGGCGATCAGACAGACGCGCTCGTCGGGCTCGGCGAGCATCCAGGCGGCTTCGGCGGCCGAATCGGCTTTCCTCCTGTTTGCGCGCGCCTCCAACCGGCCACAACCGAGGCATGAGCGAGACCGTCCGTCGTACCTTCCTCGTCACGCTCACCGTGGTCGCGGTCGTGGTGGGCGCGCTCGCGCTCTGGAAGCTCAAGCTGCTGATCGCGCTCATCTTCCTGGCCTTCATCCTCGCCGCGGCGATGCGACCGGGAGTGGAGACGCTCAAGCGCCGCCGGGTGCCTCGAGGAGTCGGCATCGGGGTCCACTACGCGGCGCTCACCGGGCTCATCGCACTGCTCCTCTGGCTCGTCGTGCCGCGCGCGATCGACCAGGTGCAGGCGGCGATCGGCCAGAGGGATCTGACGAACGAGGCACAGCAGGAGACCGGCTGGAAGCAGGACGTGCTCGTCGCGCTCGACAACTGGCTCAACGACCTCCCCGCGGGGCGTGACCTCGTCGACCCCGCGCTCGAGGCAACCGTGCTCGGAATCGAGATCGTCGTCGGGATCTTCTTCGTGCTCGCGAGCGCCGCCTACTGGATCTTCGAGCGCGAGCGTGCGGAGGGGCTGGTGCTGTCGCTCGTCCCGGTCAGGCATCGGACGGTGGTGCGTGACACGTGGGAGCTGATCGACCTCAAGCTCGGCGCCTACGTGCGCGGCCAGGCGCTGCTGATCCTGCTCGTCGCGACCGTGCTCTCGCTCGCCTTCTGGGCGATCGGCCTGCCCTACTGGATCCTGATCGGAGCCTTCGCAGGCGTGGTCGAGATCATCCCGGTGATCGGCCCGCTCACGGCCGGCGCGCTCGCGGTCGGAGTCGGGCTCACCGAATCGTGGCAGCTAGGGCTTGCGGCCGGCGTGATCGTGCTCGTCGTGCGATTGCTCGAGGACTACCTCGTCATTCCGAAGGTGCTCGGCGACGCTGTCGGCCTCTCGCCGCTCCTCGTGCTGGTCTCGGTGACCGCGGTCGCGATCCTCTTCGGCGGTTTCGCCGTGCTTCTCGCGATCCCGCTGGCGGCCGTGCTGGCGACACTCGTCGAGGTGATCGTGCTCAACAAGGACCCGGGGCAGGAGGACGTGCCAACGGTGCTGTTCCCTGCGAAGGACGCCGAGGCTTGATCGACTCGAGCTCGGTCCTCCCGAGTCGGGCTATCCTCATGGTGATGGACGAGGCCCTGGAGGAAGCTCGTCGGTACGTTCGCCGCAAGCGGATCTTCTTCACGGTTCTGGCGATCTGGCTTGCTCTCAGCCTGATGTGGTTCCTCATCGACCTGTCCGACGACAGCAGCTCTTGGTGGTTCTACTGGCCCATGCTCGGCACCGGCATCGGAGTGGCGATTACCGGAATCGTGCTCCTGGGGGTCGGCGGACTCCTCGGCGCCGAGTGGGAGCGCCGAGAGATCGACAAGTACCTCCGCCGCCGGGGCAACGAGTCAGGCCGTTAGCTCTCAGAGCGAGCCGAGCTCTCAGGCCTTGCGCCAGCGGCCGAAGACGAGGCCGCCGAGGGTGAAGCCGATGCTGAAGGCGCCGACCGCGAAGGCGCCGACCGTCGCCGCCTTGCGCGCGGTTGACAGCCGCTGCCAGCGACCGAGTGCCTCTTCCTCCTCCATCGTCAGCGGCTCCCCGCGTCGCTTCTTGCGCAACGCGCCACCCGCTCGCAGACCGAGATAGAGGTCGTCGAAGATTTCGGTGGATTCTTCGGCCACGATCTGAGTGTATAGCCTGATTCGGCGGTGCCGACCCGGCTCCTCCACATCTCCGACCTGCACGTCGGAAGCCTCGAGGCGCCTGTCGTCGAGCGTGCCCTCGAGACCCTGATTGCCCGGGTCGAGCCGGAGCTAATCGTCGCGAGCGGCGACCTCACGCACCGCGGCAAAGCCGCTCAGCACGAGCTGGCGGCGGCCTTCCTCCGCGGACTCGGGCCGCCGGTGCTCGCGATTCCCGGCAACCACGACATCCCCTACACGTTCCCCGCGCGCTTCACGCGTACGTTCGCCGAGTTCGAGCGCCGCTGGGAGACGACCGAGCCGGTGCACCGCTCCGACGCGCTTTTCGTCGTCGGGCTCAACTCCGTCCGCCCGTGGCGGCACCAGTCGGGCGGGATCCGCGAGGAGCAGCTCCGCCGGACGGCGCGGCTCCTGGCCGAGGCGCCGGACGGCGCGCTCCGCGTCGTGACGCTGCATCACCACCTGATCGGCGCGCCCTGGCGCTCGCGCAAGCGGCCCGTCTCGCGGCGCTCGCACGTGCTCGCTTCGCTCGTCGACGCCGGCGCGGAGCTGATCCTCGCCGGCCACATCCACCAGGCGGCCGTCGCCGAGCGGCACGAGTTCGAGGTGGTCGCGGGCGACGTCCGCGGAGCAATCGTCTCAGTCGCGCCCGGCCTCGGCCAGCCGCGACCGAAGCGGCGCGGGGAAGCGCGCGGTCTGCACGTCTACGAATGCGAGCAGGACGAGGTTCGGATCGAGACCTACGTCTGGCGCGACGACGACTGGGGCCTGACGGCGGTGCGCAGGTTCCCGCGCGGTCGTGAGCCGCTGGCCGTCGAGCCGGTTCCCGCTATGGAGCGGTTGCCGGCTCGCGACGCCCGAGAAAGCGACTGACGATCGCCACGAGCACGATCGCGACGATCACGCCGATCACGAATTGCCAGAAGCCGTCGAACAGCGCTCCCGCGATGAGCAGCGAGCCGATACCGAGCACGATCGTGACGATCCAGCCCAGAGGGTCGCGGCCCGGGTGGAACAGCCGCCCGAGCGCGCCGACGATCGCTCCCACGATGATGAGCCACACCCATTCCATGGCTCTAACTTGCCCCGCGTGGGTCCGAATCAAACGAGAGGCTCCAGGACTCGATCCGGGCGCGGGCGGAGTGCCACCCGCGCCCGGATCTGGGCTCTAGTTCGCGCCAGGAACGGTGATGTCGATCCTGACGAGCCGGTGATCGGAGGTCGGGAACCCGCCGACCGGACCCCACTCCGCCTGGTCGAACACACCTGTGAGGCGGAAGAGCGGATCGGATTGCAGCGGCCAGAACACCGCGGAGTCGACGATGTGCAGGTTCTTCCGCGGCAACACGTAGTCGGCATGCAGGTTGCCCGGCGCCGTGTCCGCGAAGTCGGCCGTGTCGAAGCGTGGGTCGCTGCGATGCGTGAGGTTCGCACCGCCCTGCAGCCTGGCGGCCTCGGGGGCGCCCAGGCTCTCCGGTGTCATCCTCGTGTTCACGAGCGGGTGCTCGGTCAGTTGCTGGATCGCGCCCGGAATGCTGTCCCCGTCGAGCGGGTCCGAGTTCTCGTCGCCGGCGATGACGAAGAGGTCGCCCGGGTGGAGGCCTCCGCGCTCACCCGTGTCGTCGTAGATGTACCTCGACTTGCCCGGCGAGACGTAGTCCGCCCAGAACCGGATCTCGTCGTGGTTGCGCTTGCCGTTGTAGTCCACCACCGGCGGGTCGAACACCGGGGGTGTCGGATGGCTGACGAGGAAATGGACCGTCTTGCGCCCGATCGAGATCGGGATGTCCCAATGGCTCTTCGACGAGAGTCGGAAGATGTTCAGTTCCTCCGGCGAGTACCAGTCGTCCGGCTCCGGCGTCGTCGGATCGTCGGGCAGCAATGCCCCGGGCATGTCCTTCCAGCGGAAGAACTGGAAGGTGCGGACGTCGTCGGCGTCGATCGGGTACATCGAGTAGACGACCATGCCGAACTGGCCCGGGAAGAACCCGAACCCGAAAGCGTCGCCCGGGCCGCCGATGGTCCCGTTGTTGTCCAGATCCATCCCACTCGGGATGCCCGTGTTCGAGGGGGCGACGTAGGCATACGGGTAGTGGATCGGAAGCGCGCCCTGCTGGGAGACCCCGAGGAAGTTCGTCTGGAAGAGGCCGACGGCCGGCGGCGCGAAGTCGAACTCGTTGATCAGCAACACGTCGGGCCGAACCCGCTGGACGACCTCGGCGACATTTCGGATCTGCCGCCGGTAGACGTCGTTCACCTCGGGATGCGAGAGGTGGTCGACGAGCTGGCCGGAAGCACTGCGGTTCAGAGAGGCGTTGAAGGTTGCGAAGCGTACGTCGGCGTTCGGCGGCGTGGCCTGCGCGGCCGGCGCGAAGGCCAGCACGGCAGCCGCCGCGAAGAGCAGTCGTCTCATAGAGATCTCCCCCTGTCGGATGGCTTGTCCGTGGTACCGCGCGGGCGATCCTAAGCGCCCGTGCGGATCATTGGGTCGCCGAACGGTGTAGAGCTCGTGAAGGTATGGCTCAGGCAGCCGTTTCGGCGGCCGTCTGGAGGTCGCGGCGCAAACCCTTGATCTCGTCGCGGAGCTTGGCGGCGTACTCGAACCGCAGCTCCTCGGCGGCGGCGAACATCTCCTCCTCGAGCGTGACTATCAGCCGCTCGACCTCGCTCGGGGCCATCCCCTCGACCTTGCGCTCGCCGCGGCGGCGCCGGCCGGGCACCGTCGGCGACTCGAGCGAGAGGAACTCTGCGATGTCCGAGACGCCCTTCCGGATCGACTCGGGCGTGATGCCGTGCTCCTCGTTGTAGGCGAGCTGCACCGCGCGGCGTCGATTCGTCTCGTCGAGGGCGCCCTTGATCGCCTCGGTCATCTTGTCCGCGTACATCAGCACCTTGCCGTTCGTGTTCCGCGCCGCGCGGCCGATCGTCTGGATCAGCGCCGTCTTGCCGCGCAGGAAGCCCTCCTTGTCCGCGTCGAGGATCGCCACGAGCGACACCTCGGGCAGGTCGAGCCCCTCGCGGAGCAGGTTGACGCCGACCAGCACGTCGTACTCGCCGAGTCGCAGCTCGCGGATGATCTGGATGCGATCGAGGGTGTCGACCTCGGAGTGCAGGTAGCGGGCCTTGACGCCTGACTCGAGCAGGTAGTCGGTCAGGTCCTCGGCCATCTTCTTCGTCAGCGTCGTCACGAGCGTGCGCTCGCCGGCCTCCTCGCGGTGCCGGATCTCGTTCAGCAGGTCGTCGATCTGGTTCTTCGTCGCGCGCAGATCGACCTCGGGGTCGACGATGCCGGTCGGGCGCACGAGCTGCTCGGCGACGACCTTCGAGTGGCGGATCTCGAACGGGCCCGGCGTGGCGGAGACGAAGACCATCTGCGGCACTTTCTCGAGGAACTCGTCGAACCGCAGCGGCCGGTTGTCGAGCGCCGACGGGAGGCGGAAGCCGAAGTCGACGAGCGTCTGCTTGCGCGAGCGGTCGCCCTCGTACATGCCGCCCAGCTGCGGCACGGTCTGGTGCGACTCGTCGATGAAGACGACGAAGTCCTCGGGGAAGTAGTCGAGGAGCGTGAACGGGTGCGAGCCCGGCGGCCGGCCTTCGAGGATGCGCGAGTAGTTCTCGATCCCGGACGTGAAGCCGAGCTCCTTCAGCATCTCGAGGTCGTACTCGGTGCGCTGCCGCAGGCGATGGGCCTCGAGCATCTTGTGCTCGGACTCGAGCTCCTTGACACGCTCCTCGAGCTCGTGACGGATCTCGTCGACGGCGCGCTCGATCGTCGGCCTCGACGTGACGTACTCGGTCGCCGGCCAGATGGCGACGTTGTCGAGCCTGTTCAGGATCTCGCCCGTGAGCGGGTCGAAGTGCGTGATCTGCTCGACCTCGTCGCCGAAGAAGGAGATGCGGTACGCGGTCTCCTGGTTCGCCGGCTGCACCTCGACGACGTCGCCCTTGACGCGGAAGCGCCCGCGCCCGAGCACGGAGTCGTTCCGCGAGTACTGGCTGTCGATCAGCTTGCGCAGGACGAGGTCGCGATCGTGCTCCTCGCCCTGCTCGAGGATGAGCACGCGCTCGCGCCACTCCTCCGGCGAGCCGAGGCCGTAGATGCACGAGACCGAGGCGACGACGACGACGTCGCGGCGCGTGAAGAGCGCCGAGGTGGCGGCAAGCCGCAGGCGCGCGATGTCGTCGTT
>JBKPFP010000068.1:0-8614 GCA_046744435.1 Actinomycetota bacterium
GCTCGAAGGCGCGTTCGTAGTTCCCCCACGCGAGCGGCGACGGGATCAGCTCCGGCTACCGCGGCGGCGGCAGTCCGGCCTTGCGCAGCGAGCCGGAGACCATGAAGAAGAGGGGGAGCAGGAAAGCGACGGCAATCAACAGCGCCGGCAGGTGCCGCCACCCGCCGCGCCCCAGCACGCCCCGTCTGCGCATAGGGGCGGAGGGTACTGAATGCCGAACTTCGCGAGGCAGTGCTTTTGGTCGCGCAAAGTGCGCAGCACTTTGGGCGAGTCCCGGGCCCGTGGCCCGGGACCTATAAAAGGACGTCCGGGCCGGTGCATCCGTGCCGCGAACGTCCTTAGGAGGAAAAGGCTACCCCGGTGGCGGCTTGCGGGCAACGAGCGAGTTGCCGCGCCCGGCGGCAAACTCCGCAAAGTCCGTGAAACCGCGCCGCCCGAGCTCCTTGCGAAGCATCTCGGGGGGAACGTAGATCGGCGTCTCCGCGCCGCCCGAGAAGGCGAAGACGAGCGCGCCGCCGGGAGCCAGCACGCGCTCGAGCTCGTCGAAGAACGGGATCATGTTCGCAAGGGTCACGAGGTCGAACGACTCGTCGGGATAGGGCAAGCGCTCGGCGTCCACCTGCTCGAAGCGGACGCGGTCGGCGAGCTCGGGCGGAGTCTTGCGCTTCGCCTCGGCGATCATCTCGGCGGCGAGATCCGCGCCGACGACCTCCGCGTTCGGAAAGCGTCTCGCGACGAGGAACGCCGCGGACCCGGTCCCGGTGCCGAGGTCGAGCGCCCGGCGTGGAGAGCTCACCTCCGCCAGCGCCGTCTCGAGCGGCTTGAACGAGTCGGGGAAACGAAACTGGTCCCAGACCGGGGCCGCCCGGTTGAACTGCACCCGCATCAACGGGCGAAACAGGCGCCACAGCCAGGGCCACCGCACGACCTGGTTGGTCGTGAGCCGCGCGTACTTGCGGCCGAGCGCTTCGAGGAAGTCCCTCATTCCGTCCGGATCCGGATCTCGTCGCCGGCGCTGACGCTGAAGGTCTGAGCCGCGTTTCCCCCGCTGATCGCGAGTGCGACGTTGTCGTAAGCGTCCTCGTAGAGGATGACCTCGCCCGAGCGGGCGTCGGCGAATGTCCGCGCGGCGAACGCGTAGTAGCGGTCTCCCGCGTGCTCGATCTCGACCTGCTGCCCCGGCTCGATCCCGAACTGCTCCAGGTGCGCACGGCTCAGGTTGAGCTGGATGTTCCCGAAGCGGTCGACGTAGAGGCTGGTCGCGCGAATCCGCCGCGCGCTGACCTCCGGCTTCGGCAGCTCGAGGCGGACGAGCGAGTCCGGCTCGACTGTCGGGCCGAGGGCGCCGAGGTCGACTCCCTGCGCCAGATGGGCCGCCGCGGGGGCGAAGATGTCCCGCCCGTGGAAGGTCGCCGAGACGGGCTCGAGCGCGTATTCGCGGTTCGCGATCTCGTGGGCCACCTCGATGCCGCCGTGCTGCTCCGCGGCCGGCACGAGCAGGCCGTTGTCGGGGCCGACGAAGAGCCGGCCGCTCTCGCCCCGTAGCGCAAGCGCGCGGCGCTCCGTGCCCACGCCGGGATCGACGACCGCGAGGTGGATGCCCTCCGGAAGGAACGGAACCGTGCTCGCGAGCACCAGGGCGCCCTGCAGCACGCTCTGCGGGGCGATGCCGTGCGTGACGTCGATGATCTCCGCGTCGGGCGCGATCCGCTTGATCACTCCGTGGCAGGTGCCGACGAAGTCGTCCTCGAGCCCGAAGTCGGTCAGGAACGTGATGAACACGCGTCAGCGCGACGCTATAAGACGGACCACCTCGATGAGGCCTTCCAGGTCATGCCTCGTCGCTTCGCCGATGACTCGGAGCCCCGCTGCCTCGGCTGCTCTCGTCGTCTGCGGGCCGATCGTGACGGCCGGCACGTCGGCCCCAAGCGCTGCGAACGACCGCGCGGCGGACCCGGACGCGAGCACGACGAGGTCACCCTCCGGCGGCTGCTCGGGGCGCACGAGGCGGGTCCGGTAGAGCGGGACGAAGTCGGCGTCGAGCTGGTCGATCGGCCCGCGGCGCGCACCCTCGGCCGCGGCGAAGAGCACACGCCCCGCAGGACGTGGGAATTCGGCGAGCAAGCCGTCCTGGGAGGACACGGCCGGGACGAAAGCGGGCTCGATGCCCAGCCCGCGGAGCGTCTCCGCCGTGCCCGGGCCGACGGCGGCCACCTTCGGCAGCGTCCCCCGTGCATGCATGAGGAGCTCGCGGGCCCCGTTCGGGCTCGTCACGACGACCCAGTCGTAGCCTTCGACGTCGATAGGGCCCTCGAAGGGCTCGATCTCGATCAGCGGGCACTCGACGACCTCGAGGCCCTCCTGCTCGAGGCGCTCGACGAGTGGCCCGGCCTGGTCTCGCGGCCGGGTGACGATCACCTTCATGGCGGCGCGAGTGCCCGGAGCTCGGCACCGAGCGCCGCCGGGTCGCCCCCGCTCCGGCGCTCGACCCAGCGACCGTCGGGATCGGCGACGAGCGCCGTCAGCGTCCGCCCGTCGTGGTGCGCCGCGATCGGCGCCAGGCATCCGCCGCCGACGGCGGCCACGCAGGCGCGCTCGGCTTCGACCCGGAGACGCGTGTCGGCGTCGTCCGCCTCCGCAACCATGCCCTCCTCGCCAGCGCGGACCTGCAATGCCAGCGCGCCCTGTCCGGCCTCCGGCAGCAGCTCCTCGGGATCGAAGCGGTGCCCGATCTCATCCGCCAGACCGAGCCGGTCGAGACCGCATGCAGCCAGCACGACGGCATCGAGGCCGCGCTCCCCGCGCTTTCGCAGGCGGGTGTCGATGTTGCCGCGCAGAGGCTCGATCGAGAGGCCGGGCTCGAGCGCGAGGAGCTGGGCGCGCCGCCGGACCGACGCCGTGCCGATCCGCATCCCCGGCTCGATCCGCTCGGCGCCGCAGAGCGCGTCACGCGGGTCCTCCCGCGAGAGATAGGCGCCGACGGCCAGCCCCGTGGCGTCGGTCGAGGTCATGTCCTTCGCCGAGTGCACGGCGACGTCGATCCGCCGCTCGAGCAGGGCCTCCTCGAGCTCCTTCACGAAGACGCCGCGCTCGCCGATCTCCCCGAAGGGCTTCGTGCGGTCGCGGTCGCCCGCAGTCGTGATCGGCACGAGCGCGATCTCGACCCCGGGCCGCCTGAGCCGCTCCGCGGCCTGCTCGGCCTGCGTGAGCGCGAGCCTACTTCCGCGGCTTCCGACTCGAAGCAGCACGCTCCTCCTCGCTGAGGCCGAAGAGGTGCCTCGCCACTTCGACGTAGCCCGCGCCGTCGGCCGCGGCCGCCTGCTTGAGGCGCACGATCGGCAGGTGCAGGAGCTTGTTCACGATCTGAGTCGTCAGCGACTCGACGGTCTGGCGCTCGCTGTCGGAGAGCCCGCCGAGACGCGACTCCGCTTTCGCGAGCTCGCCCGAGCGGATGCGCTCGGCCCAGTCGCGCAGCGATGCGATCGCCGGCACGACGTCGAGCGACGCCTGCCAGTCGTGGAAGCGGGCGGCCTCGTGCGCGACGATCGCCTCGGCACGAGCCGCCTCGCGGCGTCTTCCCCCGAGGCTCTCGCTGACCACCGCCTCGAGGTCGTCGATGTCGTAGAGGTAGCAGCCTTCGACCTCGGCGACACGCGGATCGACGTCCCGCGGCACGGCGAGGTCGATCAGGAAGAGCGGCCGGCCCTTGCGCTCCGGCAGCTGCTCGGGGCCGAGCACGAAGCCGGGCGCGCTCGTCGAGGCGACGACGACGTCGGCGTCGCCAAGCCGCTCGTCGACGGCGGCGAGCTCCACGGCCTCGGCGCCGTGCTTTGCCGCGATCCGCTCCGCGCGCTCGAGGGTCCTGCTCGCGACCCAGGTGATCGTGGCGCCGCGCGAGGCGAGGCTCCTGGCCGCGAGCGCTCCGACCTCCCCGGCACCGACGAGAAGCACGCGGCGGCTTTCGAGCTCGCCGAAGACCTGCTGGGCCAGCGCGGCGGCCGCCGCCGAGACCGAGGACGGGCTCTCGGCAATCGCCGTCTCGGCCCGCACCTTCTTGCCGGCGTGGAGCGCCTGGCGGAAGACACGGTCGAGCACCGGGCCGGCCGTTCCGTCCTCGTAGGCCGTGCGCACCTGCCCGAGGATCTCACCCTCGCCGGGGACGAGCGAATCGAGCCCCGCGGCGACGCGGAACAGGTGCAGCGCGGCGGCATCGTCGTGGAGGCGGTAGAGCTCCGGCGTCGCGGCCAGCGCGCCGGCCGCCCGCGCCTCGGCCTCGTCCGCGTCCGGGTGCGCGAGGTAGATCTCGGTTCTGTTGCACGTCGACAGGCAGACCGCCTCCGCGTCGTCTGCGGCAAGCCGCCGCGCGAGCTCGGCGGCAGCCTCGCGGTCGAGCGCCACCCGCTCCCGCACCTCGACGGGCGCGAGCCGGTGCGACGTGCCGACGAGGACGAGCCTCATGCGAAGTGCGTGGCCGGGAGGCCGAGTCGAAGGGCGACGACGAGCACGAAGCCGGCGAGCGCGACGAAGGCGGCCCGCCGCCCGCGCCAACCCGCGCCGTAGCGCAAGCCGAGGAAGGCGACGTAGACGCTCCAGGCGACGAGCGTGACGACCATCACCGGGTCGAGGTCGGACCGCTCGCGGACGCGGGCGAAGCCGGCGGCGATCCCGAGCGTGAGCAACGTCAGCGCGACCGCGACCGTCTTCCCGATCAGCCCGTCGAGCGTCGCGAGCGACGGCGCGCGGAAGCTGAGAATCG
Organism: Actinomycetota bacterium; assembly: GCA_046744435.1. Classification (GTDB taxonomy): domain Bacteria; phylum Actinomycetota; class Thermoleophilia; order Gaiellales; family Gaiellaceae; genus VAXT01. The sequence continues at coordinate 4,757 of JBKPFP010000068.1, forward strand.
AGTGGCTGCGGCGCTTGAGCTGCCCTTCCTCCCAGAGGTAGAGCCCTGCGAGCGCGGCGGCGAGCGTCAGCCCGGCGAAGGCCGCGAGGACGAGCCCGACGTGGACGACGAGGAACACCGTCGAGAAGCGCGTCTCGCCGGAGGAGTCGATCCCGCCCGCCGCATACGAGACCGCGAGCAGCAGCGCGGCGAGTGGCATCACCAGGAGCCCGAGCAGACGGTAGCGCGGCCGACAGCCCCAGATCAGGTAGGCGCCGACGACGAGCCAGACGAAGAGGTTGAGCGAGCCCGCCCAGGTGTCCCAGGGAAACCCGTCGGCGCGGACCGCCTGGGTGGCGAGCAGCGCCGTCTGGGCGAGCCAGCCGATGCGCACACCCCACGTCGCCAGGCGTCCGAGCCGGCCCGGACTGCGCGCGTCGCCGGCGTACGCGACCGCCGCCTCGCCGTACGCGAGCAGGACCGGCCAGACGAGCAGCTCAGCCACCGAGCTTCTCCCTGGAGACCCGCGCGAGATCCATCAACTCCTGCTCCAGACGCCCCACCTTCAGAGAGATGATGACGACGTAGAGGAGGAGGGCCGCGAGAAACACGAGGTAAGCGGCGGTGACGTACTTCTCGGCGGTGCTCACGCGAGCAGCTCCCGCAGCTCCCTGAGCGCCACGTCGGCCCTCTTGCCCGCGAGCTCGACCAGGTAGAGCGTGGCCGCGAGGGCGAGCATCCCGGCGAGGCACACGCAGAAGGCGAGTAGCATCTCCCACGGCAGGTTCGCGCCCTCGTGCGTGAACACGGTCGGGTGCAGGATCGTCCCCGCGATGCGGACGGCGAGGAAGCTGACCGGGATCAGCGCCACGCCGAAGAGCGCGTAGACGGCCGAGTTGCGCTCCCGGCGCGGGCCGGGCTCGGTCGAGTAGCGGAGCATGAAGTACGCCGAGTAGAACAGGAAGACGATCAGGAAGAGCACGAGCTGGCGCTCGCCCCAGCTCCACCAGTGGCCCCACGAGATCTTGGCCCAGATCGAGCCCGTCGCGAGCGTGAGCAGGCCGAAGATGACGCCCAGGTGCACGGCCGTGTAGCTCTCGAGGTCGTAGCGCGAGTCGCGGGTCGAGAGCAGCCGCAGCGCCTTCCAGGCGCCGAAGCCGAAGCACGCGTACGCGGTCAGCGCGACCGGCACGTGCAGGTAGAAGATCTTCTGGCTGAAACCCTGGTCGGCGTCCTCGGGCGCCCAGTAGAGGGCGAGCGCGATCCCGCCGACGAGCAGGCCGGCAGCCGCGACTCCCAGCGCTGTGCTGGCCAGGCGGCCGCTTGGGACGCCGACCAAAAAGGTCGGGCCGGCTTTGCCGGTCCGACCGCTCCTATTCCGTAACGACGTACTCAAAGCTTGCCCAGGAGAGAATCGCAAAAATGGCGTCGTAGAGAGCCAGGAAACCGAGGAACGAAGCGGGATTCCCGGCCAGCGAGGCCCCGACGCCGCCGATCACGATCGGGATCGCGAGCGGCAGGAAGAGGAGGGGCAGGAGCAGCTCCCGCGCGCGGCTGGCGGCCGCGACTGCTGCGAGCAGCGTGCCGACCGCGGCGATGCCGACGTCCGCGAGCGCGACCGCGGCAACGAGCTCCCAGCTGATCGGGTCGAAGAAGAGCGCGAAGGCCGGCAGCGCGACCGCCTCGGCGAGGACGAGGAAAGCGACCACGCTGACACTCTTCGCCAGCCAGATCGCGCTGCGGTCGCACGGCGCGAGCACGAGCCCGTCGAGCAGTCCTTGCTCCCGCTCGGCGGCGAAGGCACGCGTGAGGCCGAGTAGCGCCGTGAAGACGATCGCGATCCAGAGCAGGCCGGTCGCCGCGCGCTCCGACTCCTCCGCGGGCAGCGCGAAGTGGAAGACGACGAGCGCCGAGACGACGAAGAGCAGCATCGCCGGCAGCGTGTCCCGGGAGCGCAGCTCGAGCAAAAGGTCCTTGCGCGCGAGCGCGGCGACGTCGGCGGCGTAGGTCATGCGAGTGCCAGGCGGCCGGAGGCGAGCGGTAGCAGCGGCTCGGGATCGTGCGTGGCGACGACCGCGGTCCGGCCGGGGCGCCGCTCCGTCAGCTCGCGCGCGAGCAGCTCGGCGCCCTCGGCGTCGAGGGCCGCGAAGGGCTCGTCGAGCAGGAAGAGCGCCGGGTCGTGCAGGAACGTCCGGCACAGCGCGAGGCGTTGGAGCATGCCGCGCGAGAACGTCGCGGCCCGCTCGTTGCGTGCGCGCCAGAGGCCGAAGCGCTCGAGCAGCATCCCGGTGCGCTCGCGCCGGTCGGGGACGCGGTAGAGCCGCCCGTAGAGCTCGAGGTTCTCGAGCGCGGTCAGCTCCCGGTAGACGAGCGGCTCGTGGGCGAGGAAGCCGAGCTGGGCGCGATCGGCCTCGACGTCCAGCTCGCCACCCGTCGGCGCGGCGAGGCCGGCCAGCAAGCGCAGCAGGGTCGTCTTCCCGGCCCCGTTCGGCCCCGTGACGACGAGGAAGTCGCCTGCCGCCACGTCGAGGTCGAGCCCGGCCAGCACGCGCTTGTCGCCGAAGCGCTTCGAGAGCTTGCGCGCCCGGATCACGCCAATGAGTCTATTTAGAGCGAGTCCAGCAGCACGAACGCGAAGAAGGCGACGCTGATCACGCCGTTCATCGTGAAGAACGCCGTGTCGAGCCGACGCAGGTCGCCCGGCCGGATCAGCGAGTGCTCGTAGACGAGCAGCGCCGCGACGACGAGCACGCCGAGCCAGTACGCGACACCGACGTCGAGACCGAGGCCCGCTGCCGCGAGCAGGACGACGGTCAGCGCGTGCAACACCCGCGCGGCCGCGAACACGCCCCGCTCCCCGAAGCGCGTCGCCCAGGAGTGCAGGCGCTCGCGCCTGTCGACCTCGACGTCGAGCAGCGAGTAGAAGAGGTCGAAGCCCGTGACCCAGGCCGCGACGGCTCCGCCGAGGAGCCAAGCCTCGAGCGGCAGCTCGCCGGTGATCGCGACCCAGGCGCCGACCGGCGCCAGCCCGTCGACGGCGCCGAGCCAGAGGTGGGAGAGCCACGTGAAGCGCTTCAGGTACGGGTAGATCACGAACCCGGCGACGGGGATCGGCCAGAGCCAGCGCACGAGCGGGTCGAGCTGGTAGACCGCGATCAGAAAGGCCGCGAGCGAGAGCAGGCAGAAGACGAGCACCTGGGCGCCGCTCAGAAGGCCGGCGGGCAGCTCGCGGCCGGCGGTGCGCGGGTTGCGCGCGTCGATGCCGGCGTCGATCAGCCGGTTCAGCCCCATGGCGAGCGAGCGGGCGCCGACCATGGCCACGGTCACCCAGAGCAGGTCGTGCGCGCTCGGCACGCCGTCGACGGCGAGGAACGCGCCGACGTAGGCGAAGGGCAGCGCGAAGATCGTGTGCTCGAACTTGACGAGCGAGGCGAAACGCCTCGGATAGGCGGCGACGGTCACGTCTGCCGGTGCGCCGTCTCCTCGCCGGCCAACAGCCGCAGCGCGTGCTCGAGGGCTGGGCGCAGGACCGCGAAGCCGTCGCGGACGCCGCCGGTCGAGCCGGGCAGGTTGACGACCAGCGTCCTCCCGCGCACACCGGCCACGCCGCGCGAGAGCAGGCCGTGCGGGGTCTTCGAGATCGCGTCCGCCCTGATCGCCTCCGCGATTCCCGGTGCGCCCCGCTCGAGCACCGAGGAGGTCGCCTCCGGGGTCACGTCGCGCGGACCGACGCCGGTGCCGCCGGTCGTCAGCACGAGCCGGGCCTCCTCGGCCAGCTCCTCGATCGCCTCCGCGATCGCCGCGCGCTCGTCGGGCACGACGCGCCGCACGACCTCGTAGCCGTCCGCGCGGAGCAGCTCCTCGAGCGCATCGCCGCTC
>JBKPFP010000483.1:0-15573 GCA_046744435.1 Actinomycetota bacterium
TTCGCCGAGGTGGCAAAGAGCTTCGACCGGTTCGGGCTCCCCGAGCGCCTCGAAAGCCTGGGCTAGACTGGGCGTTCCCTGCCGACGTAGCTCAGCTGGTAGAGCACTTCACTCGTAATGAAGGGGTCCCCGGTTCGAGTCCGGGCGTCGGCTTCAGATCAGGACGGACAAATCCCTGCTCAAGGGACTGTTCGATTGACAGTACGTAGGACACGTGCGGTCACCAGGGGCCGCATCTGGACGCAACGGCGGGTTCACCGCGGGTTCATGGTCAGTGGTCTTGAGGGCGGGCGATGGCAGCCGGGCTGACTGCCCAGGCGGAGGCATCGTTCGGCAGTCAAGCGGTTGATGCGTGCATAGGGACGGAGCGACCGGACTCGAACACGCGACCTCCGGCGTGACAGGCCGGTCATGGCGCTTCCGGGCTGAGCGGGGATAGGCGGGTATTCCCGGCCAGAGCAGGGTTTTCGGACGCTGGCTTTGCGGGGATTCGCGGGTGCGTGCGGGAGTTTCCGGGAGCCTCCTGCGGGATCAGCGCGGGATGAGCCGTTGCCTTGATAGCGAACGAGGCGCGATGTGCGCGAGATGTCGTCGTCGTGCAGCTCGACCCTGTCGCTTGCTGGCGTAGCCGCAGAAGATCGGCCCACCCGGTCCGAGCTGGCGCAGTTCGCGGTTCGGTGCACGAAGGGAAGCCCCAGGCGAAGGGGCTTCCCTTTTGCAGCAGTTGGTGCGGTCCAGAACCCGCGTGCGGATTCGGGTGATTAGCGGACGCGCGTCCAGGTGCCTTGCAAGATGTGGCGGCGCCCGGGGCAGCGCTCCTTTATTGCGGTCAGGGTCAAGTCGTCGTCGGCGACCGACCAGTGGTAGGAGCCGAAGGGTCCGTCTTCGCGGCAGTCGCCTTCGCCTTCGCCGGGCACGCGGTGGCCAAGCTTCGGGATGTGGGCGCTCTGGAGGCCCATGGTGATCGGCGCGTAGATGTGGAGGACGTTGCCGGCGATGTCGTATTGGTCGACGACGCCTCCTCCCAGCGGGTCGAGGTGCCAGGCGCCGACCCGGTCGAAGGTCAGCTCCCATTCACCAGAGGGCGGCCCGCCGGCAAGGTGCGTGACGTTCCGCTTCCACACTTTTTCGTGGAGTTCGCTCGGCGGCTCGGGCGCCGGCAGGACGCGGGCGACGACGGTGTCTGTCGCCTTACGGCCCTGCTTGTCGATTGCGCGGGCGGTGAAGGTGTGGCGGCCGGGCGTGAGCCAGGTCGTGATCAGGTAGCCGAGGTGCCCGTGCAGGTCGTCACTGCCGTAGTTGTACGGCGCGTGGTGTTCGATCCAACGGAGCTTGCCGTCGATCAAGAAGTCGACCTCTTTGATCTGCGCCACCGGCAGTCTTGGGTAGGCGAGCCAGCGGCTTCGTAGCGGCAACACCCTCTTTCCGTCCAGGCTTGATGTCACCGCGAACGGGGTCTCGACGCTACTCGCGGCCGCCGCGGCGCCAAGGGCGGCCGCGAGTAGGACGAGCCAGACAACGTGTTTGTGCATTGCGCCTCTCTCCGCTCGGGTCAGCAGCCGAAGCACTGGTCGGGCGAATTGCTCGCGATGACGCTGTCGTCGAGCGTGACCGGGACGGTTGTGAAGAGGCCGCCGCCTTGCGGCGTGATGCCGGGGCTCGCGGCGAGGCTGTTGTGGGTGAGGGCGCTGTCGAGGAGCGTCAGTTCCGGCGCGGGCGACGTGGGATCGAACGCCCCGTTCCAGATGCCTCCTCCCTGGGTCTCGCCGGTTGGACCGCTGGCGGTGCCGGCGTTCTCGCTCACCGTCGTGTTGCGCAGTTCGAGTTCGCCGCCGTTGTTGATTCCGGCCCCGTGGACGACGGCGGATCCGGTCGTGCTGGTCGCGCGGACGCTGTTGCCGCTGACGAGGCTGTCGCGGAGGTCGAGGGTGGGCATGTTCGCCATGCTTACGCCTCCGGCGGCCGCGATCGCCGTCCCGGCCGCTGAGGTCGCGTCGACGCTGTTGCCGGTGAAGCTGCTGTCGCGGATCGTCACGAGGGTCGGCGGGTTCTCGCAGCACCCGACGCCAAGACCACCGGAGTCTCCTGAGGCGTCGCCCAGGGGCGCCGTCACGATGACATGGTTCTGATCGACGACGCCGTTGCGGATGTCGACGTCACCGTCAGTGCAGACGCCGCCGCAGAATGCAGTTGCGTCGGCGAGCGTGTTCGCCGCCGTTGCGATGTTGCCGCTGAAGGTCGAGTTGCGGATCGCCGCCCCCACACCGGCCCCGCTGTGGAGCCCGCCAGCGTGCGCGTTGATCTCATCGGACGAGGCTCCCGACGCGGCGACGGTGTTGTCGCTGACGACGCTGTCGATGACCGATAGTGCGCCCGCGACCGCGAGGATGCCGCCGCCATCCGCCCCTCGCCCGTTCGGTGCCGATACGCGTGCATCGTTCCCAGTGACGACGCTGTTGCGCAGGGTGAGGTTGCCGAAGGCGCGGTTGAGGATTCCGCCGCCGTCCGCCTCACTCGTGAGGCCGGAGGCGGCGTCGGCGTGGTTCTCGGTTACAAGTACGTGCTCGAGCGTCAGCGTGCCGTCGTTGGAGATGCCGCCGCCACCTGCCGACGCGAATGAATCGAGCGCCTCGGCCGGCGCGACGCGATTGTCACGGACGACGCTGTTCCTGATCGTGACGGTGGCGCCGGTCGAGGGGCCTGCAGCGCGCGGGATGTAGATGCCGCCGCCGCGGCCGCTGGCCGGCGAGAGATTGCCGATCGTGTTCCCGCCGGTGACGGTGACGCCGTCGATCGTTACCGTCGGCTCTGTCGGCGCACCCGCCACGCCGATGGTTAGCACCGGACCGCCGCCGTCGATGATCGTCGACGCCGGGCCAGCGCCGACGATTCGTACGCTCACGTCGATCGTGACGCCGCCCGCAAAGGTCCCGGCGCCGATCAGGATCGTGTCGCCATCATGCGCCGCGTCGACGGCCGCCTGAATCGTCGCGAAACAGCCGGCCCCACTGCCCACGCAGAGACTTGCGCCGGCCGCGGTTGCCGCTCTGGCTCCCGGCTGGCCGCCGAACGCCGGACCGCCGGCAAGCGCGGACGAGACGCCGATGACGGCAGCCAGCATGGCTGCCGCGAAGAACCGTCGTCGTAGAGACATCGCACCCTCCTTCTGGTGGCTAAAGGACCGTGCGGAGGCTTGCGCAGGCGGGTCGCAAGAACGTCGTAAATCGCCCTCAGGGCTGCTTAGCTACGGGCGGTGGAGTTCGCCGTTCTCGGGCCGGTCGCCGTCGCGCGTGACGGCCGTGAGCTTCCGCTCGGGGGCCCGAAGCAGCGCGGGCTGCTCGCGATCCTCCTCCTGCACGCGAACGAGGTCGTCTCCCGCGACCGCCTCATCGACGGCCTATGGGGAGAGCGGCCGCCGCCGACGGCCGGCCACACCCTCGACAACTACGTCTCGAGGCTCCGGAAAGTGCTCGGAGACGCACGACTGTCGAGACGTCCACCCGGTTACGTGCTCCACGTCGAGAGCGACGAGCTCGACCTGGACCGCTTCGAGCGCCTCTTCCAGGAAGGACGGGAGGCGCTCGCACGCGGCGATGCCGGCGAGGCGGCAGCCGCGTTGCGGTCCGCACTCGCCCTTTGGCGGGGAGCCGCGCTCGCAGACCTTCTCTACGAGCCGATCGCAGCAACGGAGTCGGAGCGGCTGGAGGAGCGACGCCTGATGGCGCTCGAAGATCGGATCGATGCCGATCTCGCGCTCGGCCGCAGCGCGGAGCTCGTGCCCGAGCTGGAGGCGCTCGTTCGTGAGCACCCGCTGCGCGAGCGGCTTCGCGGCCAACTGATGCTCGCGCTCTACCGGTCTGGTCGGCAGGCCGAGGCGCTCACGGCGCTCCAGGCGGCCAGGCACCGACTGGCGGAGGAGCTGGGCCTCGAGCCGGGGCCCCAGCTGCGCGAGCTCGAGCGCCGGATTCTCGAGCAGGATCCGAAACTCGCGGTGCCGCGTCCGTGGATCACGAGGGTGGAGCGGCGGCGACTCCGTCCGGTAGCCGTCGCGGTCGCCGTCGCGGCCGTAGCAGCGAGCATCGCGGTCGGGATCGTCGTCGGGCTTGGTGAGACGACCGCGTCTGACGTCGGCCTCGGCACTTCGAACGAGCTCGTCGAGGTGAGCACGAGCTCCGGCCGAGCCGTCGACACCCTTCAATTTGAAGGGGCGCCCGGTGCGATCGCGGCCGCCGGCGCGTCGCTGTGGGTCGCCGACCCGGACTCGGCGGTCGTCTCGCGGGTCAGCACCTCGTCCGACACGGTCGTCGATCGAATTCCCGTCTCTGGTCAGCCGGCTGAGATCGCCGTTGCTGGTGGATCGGTGTGGGTCGCGAACACCGTCGGCGGGGAAGTCAGCCGAATCGATCCCAGCACGGGCACGATCACGCAGACCGTCCGGTTGGGCGGAAGCCTTGTTGCGATTGCCTCCGGTACCCACGAGCTCTGGGTCTCCGAGGCCGGCGACAAGACCCTCATCCGAATCGACTCTGAGACGGGCACCGCGACCCAGACGGTCTCCCTGGCCGAGCGGCCGTCGGGCATGGTCTTCGGTTACGGCGCCGTCTGGGTCGCGAGCCACGATGCGGGCACGGTCACGGAGATCGACTCGCGCTCGAAGCAGGCGGTGGCGACCGTGTCCGTGGGGCAGGGGCCGACTGCGCTCGCAACGGGCGCAGGCTCCGTCTGGGTCGCCAACAACCTGGATGGTACGGTCTCTCGGCTCGACCCCCGCACGAGCCGAGTTGTCGCGACGATTCCGGTTGGCAGCGGCCCCGTGGCCCTCGTCTTCGCGGAGGGGTCCCTCTGGGTCGCGAACAAGTTCTCGAAGAGCGTCTCCCGGATCGACGCGCGCCGGAATGCTGTGGTCGGAACCGTCAACACGGCCGGCCGACCGACCAGCCTCGCCGCCGCCGCAGATCGCGTATGGATCGGCACACGTCCATCCGGGAACGAGCACCGCGGCGGGAGGCTTACGCTCCTCGGGTTCCAGCCGTCCTCGATCGACCCAGCGTTCAGCGGGGTCGAGTACCCGCCGCCGCAGTTCAGCGGCCTTACTTACGACACCCTTGTCACCTTTGAGCGGGCAAGTGGGCCGGAGGGCCTGCAGCTCATTCCCGATCTCGCGCTGGCGGTGCCAAACCCAAGCGACAGCGGTAGGTCGTACGTGTTCCGGCTGCGGCCAGGAATTCATTACTCGGACGGAAGGCCGCTCCGGGCATCCGACTTTCGCCGCGGCCTCAAGCGGCTCTTCCGTGTCGGCTCACCCGGTGCCGGCCATTACACGGCGATCGTCGGGGGTGCGGCGTGCGCGCGGAACCCGCGGAGCTGCGAGCTCTCCCGCGGAATCGTCGTCGACGACCCTGCCCGGACGGTCGCCTTCCGCCTCGCCGAGCCGGATCCCTATTTCCTCTCCAAGCTCGCCCTCAGCTTCGCCGTGCCCATGCCGCCGGGAACGCCTTCGAGGGACGTCCGGTTTCGACCGATACCCGGAACTGGGCCGTACCGCATCGTTCGCGCAACGGCCCGGGAGACGCGCTTTTCCCGCAACCCGCGCTTCCGCGAGTGGTCGTACGCGGCGCAGCCCGATGGATACCCCGATGTGATCGTCTGGCGCTACGGTCTTTCCGCGGCGGCGCAGGTACGGGCGGTCGCAGAGGGCCGCGCGGACTGGATGTTCGAGCAGATCCCGACGAAGCTCAGGTCCGAGCTCGAGCTCCGCCACCCCGCCCAGCTCCGTGTCAACCCGGTTCTGGGCACGGAGTTCCTCCAGGTCGACACCCAAATGCCGCCGTTTGACGATATCCGCGTACGTCGGGCGCTGAACTATGCAATCGACCGCGGGCGAGTTGCACGCCTCTACGGCGGCGGGTCCTTGGCCCAGCCAACGTGCCAGATCGTGCCGCCCGGCCTTCCCGGCTATCGACAGTACTGCCGGTACACGCTCGGGCCGCGCCGGGATGGTCGTTGGAGCCGGACGGACGCTGCGAGGGCGAGGCAGCTCGTCGCGGCTTCCCGAACGTCGGGCGCGCGCGTCAGCGTCTGGGCGCGCAGTGATGAGGCGTTCCACACGAGCATCATGCGCTACGTCGCCGGGGTGCTCGGCGGCCTCGGCTACCGTGTCCACGTCCGTGTCGTCCCGCGGGGGGCGTACATCGAGGCGCTGCAGACGGGACGGGTCCCGCTCAAACCAGTGACGTGGTATGGCGGCGAGCTAGGAGCGTCCGACTTTCTCCGGACGTGGTTCGCGTGCGACGGAGCGGAGACGCGCGGCAGGTTCTGCGACCCGCGGCTCGACCGCCTGATGCGGCGCGCTCTGTCCTTCGAAGCGACGAATCCGCGGCGTGCGGCGTCCACCTGGGCCCGCGTGGACCGACAAGTCGCCGACGCGGGCGCTGCGATCCCGCTTGTCACCCCTCGCGAGGTGGAGTTCGTCTCGTCGCGCGTGCGCAGCTACCAGTTCCATCCAATCTGGGGCTTCCTCGCCGACCAAGTCTGGCTGCGGTAATCGCGCAGCGGCTTCCTTGCTGGTCAACTTCTTGGTCAACTAACCATGGCAAAAGAGCGGCAAACGATGGCAAAGGCTTCGGCGCCAAGGGCGGGGCCGTTGAGGGATACTGCAACCAGAGGGGCCTCCCTCCTCGACGACATGGTTCTCGACGCCAGCGTCGAGCACAACCAGTCGCGTTCACGATCGCGGACTACGTTGAGGAGTAGCCGAAGAATTACCTGACGCGGTGCGGGCGGCCGGCACCGGCCGGAGCGACCTTTCTGCGTCTGATCACGAGGAGGTACGCGCTCGGGCTGGCACACGCGTGCCGTAGGGCGCCAAAAAAGGTGGACGGCGAGGGCGGCCCGGAGGCCGCCCTCTTGCGATGCTTGATGCGGACGCCGGATCAGTTTGATGCCTGCGCCGGCGATGTCGGGAGGCTACGGCGCCAGAGCCTGGCAGAAGCTCTCGCCGGACAGCTGAGGATGCGGGCCGTGGACATAGGAGACCGTCTCGTTGAAATCGCTGTAGACGATCTGGCCTGCGTCGCGCATCACGATCCCGCCCGGTCCCTGGATATGGACCGTCGACCCAGTGTCGCGCATGGTGCCGTCTGCATAGAACGTCCTCGTGAACGTATCGCGCTCGACGAGCGTTCTCCCGTTTGCGCTGATCGTCGCGTCGTAATTGATGTGGACGATCGCCTTCACAAAGTTGCCCTCCTGGTCGAAGAAGACATCGAAGAACCCGTACTCGACTTGCGAGAAAGAGACGGCGAAGACGCATGTCGTCCCGGCCGGATCAACTCCTTCGTCGGAGAAGCTGAAGGTGCCGCGTTCGGGTGCTTGGGCGCCCGCGGTGGAGGCGAAAGCGAGTGCGCAGATCGCCACCGTGGCGAGAAGTCCCAGGTTTCGCCTTGCCACGTTCATGGCTCTCCTTTCCTCGGATCGTTGGCGCCGGGTGACCTTTGCGAAGAAGCACCGGCGGCGGCGGGTGGGCAGCATCGGATCTCCTCTCGTTCGGGACGGTCTCATCGGAGTGGCTTCAGGCCGGTCTTGAAGACCAGCTCTGCCATGAGCTGCTGCCCCTTCCCGCTCGGGTAACAGCATGGAGACTTGGTAAGCCAACCTTTCGCGTAGGCGTTCTGTGTCCCGTCCGGCCCGTTGAAGACGCGGAGGACGTCGACGCAGCGACCGCGGTGCTTCGCCATCGCGGCGCAGATCAGTTGCCGCAACGTCTTGGTCTGGTAGACGCCGATGCTCATTGTGGCGAATGGCGGGACTACGTCCTCTGCGCCTGGGACGACGTTCGGCAACGTGATCGCCCGCACGACGGTCGCGTTTGAGCCTCGCAGCTTGCGAACGAGAGCTACCGTCGTGTCGAGGTTGCGCCCGAAGGCACGGAGGTCGCCGGCCCAGCACGCCTCGGCCTTGCACTTCCCAGCTTCTATCCGGGCGTCGCCTGCGTTCAGGTCCGCTCCACCGGTGCCGAAGAGGACGATCTGCGCCTTCTTCACGGCTCGACGCGTGGTCGGGTCGGATCGAACGTCGGCCACAAGCTGGGAGCTCGTCTGGCCGTTGCGGGCGAGGTTGGTAACGGTGACCTGGAGGCCGAGCCTCGCACGGAGTAGGCGGGCATAGCGCCCCACCCAGCCGAGACGCATGGGGTCACCCTCCCCGGTCGCGTCGGAGTCGCCCAGTGCGACGATCCGCAACGGCGCGGCACCGGTCATGCCTCGCGGCGATTGCTGCCGTGAACTGGTCTGCGGGTCGAAATGATCGTGGCCTCCCGCGGCGCCGCCGCGGATCGGGCCGATCGAGGCCAGTCCGAGGATCAGCAGTACAAGTGCGATGAGCTTGTGCATTCCACGCCTCCTTCTTGGGCCACCGACCGTAGGGGAAGCGCGGACTGGCCGAAACGAGGCGAGCACGAGTTCTGTCTGCGTGCCAGCCACAGTGTGTGGCTCGATCGGTTCTGCCACGATCCGGCGGTGGGCCCGACCCTGTTGATCGTCGACGACCACGCGGACTTCCGCAGAGCCGCGCGGGCAATGCTCGAGGCGGAGGGGTTCGAAGTGGTAGGTGAGGCCGCCGACGGGGAGGAGGCGCTCATCGAGGTCGAGCGCTTGCGGCCGGAGGTCGTGTTGCTCGATCTTCAGCTGCCCCACGTGGACGGGTTCATCGTGGCTGAGCGACTGGCCGCGCGAGACGAGTCGCCGGCCGTCGTGCTGATCTCGAGCCGGGACGCAGCGGCGTACGGGCCGCGCCTGGATGCCACGCCTGCGCGGGGCTTCATCGCCAAGCGCAGGCTCTCGGGTGAGGCGCTCGCGGCCGTGTTGGGGTAGTGCCGCGTCTTGCGCTTCCGCTCTGGCCGGCGGCGGTAGTCGTCGGCCTGGCCGCGGAGCGAGCTGCGTTCGGTTGGGGCGACGTGCGGCACTGGCTTCCCGATCTCGCGGTCGGCTGGACGTTCGCCGGCTGCGGTCTCGTCGCATGGTCGCGGCGGCCAGAGAGCCGAACCGGCCCGTTGCTCGCCGCGACGGGCTTTACCTGGTTCGCCGGCAACTTCGCCGGCCCGCTCATCTATCTCCACCGCGGCCCACTCGTCCACTGCCTTCTCGCGTATCCGAGTGGGCGCCTGCGTTCTACGCTCGAGCGCGCCGCGGTGGTCGCTGCGTATGCAGTCGCGCTCGTCGCTCCGATCGCCCGGAGCGAGACCGCGACGATCGCGCTCGCCGTGGTCGTGGTCGCAGTCGCCTTCCGCGGCTACATCACCGCGGTAGGACGGGATCGGCGGGCCCGACGTCCGGCGCTCTGGGCGGTATCGCTGCTAGGCCTCGTACTCGCCGCCGGCGCGGTGGCGCGCCTCGCGTTCCCGGCCGGAGACGCGAGCGACGTCGTCCTGCTCGCATACGAGGGCGCGCTCGTGGCCGTGGCGATCGGGCTTCTCATCGGCCTGCTCCGGGCGCCGTGGGAGCGTGCTCCGGTGGCGGATTTCGTCGTCGAGCTCGGCGAACTGCCGTCGGGCGGCCTGCGCGACTCGCTCGCGCGCGCGCTCGGCGACCCGAGCCTGATGGTCGGCTACTGGCTCCCCGACACCGGCATCTACGTCGGCTCGGACGGGACGCGACTCGAGCTGCCAGCGCCCGGCGAGCCGCGCGCGGTGACGCGCGTCGAGCGCGATGGGCACCCACTCGCTGCGCTTGTCCACGACCCGGTGGTGCTCGACGACCCCGGCTTGGTCGAGGGCGTCGCAGCTGCCGCGCGGCTCGCGGCCGCGAATGCTCGGCTCCAGGCCGAGGTACAAGTCCAACTTGCCGACGTCCGCGCATCACGGCGGCGATTGCTCCAAGCAGCCGACGAGGAGCGCCGACGCCTCGAGCTGCGCGTGCGAGAGCGGAGCGCCCGCCGCCTCGCTGGCCTCGCCGACTCGCTCGCGGACGCGCGATCTGCAGCAGGTCCCGCTGCGCGTCAGCGAATCGAGCAGGCGGAGAGCCAGCTCGCGCGCACACTGGCCGACCTGCACGAGCTCGCGCTCGGCCTCCACCCGCGCGCGCTCGCCGAGGAGGGCCTCGAGGGTGCGCTCGCGGGCCTCGCAGCTCGGAGCCCGGTGACTGTCGAGCTCGACGTCGCAGCCGGACGCCTCCCGCCGGAGATCGAGGCGGCAGCGTACTTCGTGTGCTCGGAGGCGTTGACGAACGCCGCGAAGCACGCCTTCGCGTCGCGCATCGCGGTCCGTGTCGCGCGCCGCGAACGGTTCCTCGAGGTCGAGATCACCGACGACGGCGCCGGTGGCGTCGACCCTACCCGCGGCTCGGGTCTGCGCGGCCTCGAAAACCGGGTCGAGGCGCTCGGCGGAACGCTTCGTGTTGAGAGCGCGCCTTCAAGCGGGACGCGGCTCCAGGCTGTGATCCCGCTTGAAGGCGAACGCCTCAGCTGACTTTCCGCCAGGGCTCGCTTCCCCAGAGCGCGCGCGCGAACAGGTCGGTGTCGCCCTTTCCCGAGCGCACGCGCGTGAAGCGAAGGGAACCGTCTTGGAGCGACCAGACCGCGCTGAACAACACTAATCCCCGCGCGCTACCGCAATCTGGGATGTCGTCGGCGAGGAAGATCACGCGCTTGCGCGAGTACAAATACCGGCCTGTGCAGTCCGGCTCCGTGTGTCTGTCGCTCTGGGCGTGACCGCGCCAGCGCCCGTCGTCGAGCGTCAGGGTCATGATCCCGCTGTTCGTCGACGCCGTCGCCGGGTCGACGCCGCGGGCGACCATCTCCTCGAACGTGATCTCGGCTCGGTAGGCCCCCTCGGGAATCGTCGGCTTAGCGCCTCCGCCCGCCGGGGCGCCAGGCGCAGCAGGGGCTTGGCTGCGGGTGCACGCCGGCGCGGATGCAGAGGGACCCTTGCGTGCGGCGAGTGCATGGATCGCAGCGATCAGCTCCTTCGCGGTCGGATCACGCTCGAGCTCTGCATAGACCGGCGCAGCTGCGCGTCGAAGCGCGGCGACGTCGGCCGCGCTCGCGATGACGATTTTGGCCCCGTTCCGACAGGCCTGGCGAGCGGCATCCACCTCGCGCGTCCTCGTGTCGACGACATGGCGGAGTGTCTGCTCCGCGGCCTCGCGGAGGATTTCCTGCTGCTCAGCGGGGAGCTCGTCGAATCGCTCGCCATTCGCTACGAGCGTGTTGACCTTGGGGAAGAAGACGACGTTGGCCGTGACAATCCCGGGGGCCGGAAGCGACCCCAGATGGAGAAAGCTCGACTCCGCGCCTCTGACCTTGCCCGCGTGGATGGCGGAAGCGGCCTGCTCGAAGGTCAAGTCCGCCGGCTGGGCTCCGACTGCCCGCAGAAGTGCGTAGCTCGCGTTCGAGAGCGGAGCGCGAATGCCGACCCCCGTAAAGTCCGCAGGCGACCGGAGCGCCCGCCCGAAGCCGACGGGGTGACGGAGCTCCTCGGGGATGAGCGCGAGCCCCTCGATGCCGACGTCTTCCAGGCCGCCGAGCAGATCGCCGCCGAGGTCGCTCGTCACGACCGCGTCGAGCACCTCGTCGGTCGAGATGAGAAACGGCGCCTGCAGCGCGCGCAGGGTCGTGACGCCTTCGGTGTCCCAGGCCCCCGCTCGGATCATCCCGAGGTCGAGGTCTCCGCTGACGACGAATCGAGCGACCCGCTGATCGGCCCGGGTCACACTGGCGCCCGCTGCCTGCCACACCGGCCGGATTCGAACCTTGTCGTCCGAGAGCGTGCTGACGCGCCGCGCGAAATCGTCGATAGCGTCGCTCGCCGGATAGCCTCGGGGATCGGCGTTTCCCATCCGCAGCGTCACGGGCGCGCCGGAGCCGCCCGCCTTGTCGTCGCGATCGCTGGCGCAGCCGGTGACGCCGAGCACGAGGATCCCGAGCAGGCCAGCAAGGGTGGCAGGGGCGATGTGACGGAAGGGTCTCATTGCAGCCTCCTTGCCTCGTCGGCGTGATACGACCACCGTACGCGCGCGCCGGGTGTCGCGCATCCAGGCGAGCACCAGGATTGTCGCGCTTGAAGCTGTGGCTGGCCACAGGGCCGCTCAGGCCGACCAGTGCGAGAATCGGCGAATGGCGGTGGTCGAGGCCCCGCTCGTGGGCGTGCGCGCGCTGCGGCTCGGCGTGCAGCTGCTTGGGGCCGCCGCGATCGTCTCGACCGTTCTTCTCCTTCCCCGCCCGGAGACCCTGCCGCCGACGACCTACGCGGGTGCCTCCGGGCTCGCGCACGTCGCGGACGTCGTTGCGGGCCTGTCGCTGCTTGCGGCCGGGCTTGTCACCTCGATCGCGCGGCCGCGCGGGACGAACGCGGTCGTGGCGCCGCTCGCCGGGGCAGCGTGGTTCGCGCCCGACTGGGTTGGCTGGGAGGGCGGACCACCGCTTCTTCGCAGCCTCGGGATGGTCGTGGCGCCGTTCCTGCCGCCGCTCCTCTTTCACCTCGTGCTGGCGGCGCCGAGCGGACGGCTCGGTTCGCGCCCGGCCCGCGTGACCGTGATCGCCCTCTACGCCGTCGCCGGGGCGGTGAGCATCGGGCTGGCGCTCATCCGGGACCCGTTTCTCGACCGGTACTGCTGGAGCAACTGCACGGACAATGTCTTCCTCGTTCGCGCCGAGCCCGACCTCGCTCGTCTGCTCGGCGACATCTGGCTGCTCAGCGTGCTCCTGGGCGCAAGTGCCGTCGTCGCGCTGGGAGTCTGGCGTGTCGCCCGCGAGACTATGCTGGCGCGCCGCCAACTCGCCCCGACGCTTGCCGCGGGCGCCGGCGTCGCCGCGGCCGAGGCTTCCTACGCCGTGACCCTGCTGCGCGATCGGGCGGAGAACCCGGACGACACCTTGTTTGCTGCCCTGTTCCTCGCTCGCGCGCTCGCTGTGTCGCTGCTTGCGGTTGCCGTGATCTGGGGCGCGTACGTCGCATGGCGTACCCGATCGGGTGTGGCCCGGCTCGCCGCCGACCTGGGAGAGGCGCCTCCACCAGGATCGCTTCGCGAGGCGCTCGCGGCGAGCCTGCGCGATCCCACGCTGGAGGTCGCCTACCCGCTGTCGGGATCCACCCGCTTCGTCGACGGCGACGGCAAGCCGGTGGCTGAACCCGTGGCGGGGCCAGGACGCGTGCTCACGCCGATCGTCCGCGAGGGGCGCTCCGTCGCCGTCGTCACTCACGCGCGCTCCGCGGTCAGCGAGGACGAGCTCGCCCGCGACATCGGCGCGGAAGCCCGCCTCGCGGTGGAGAACGAGCGGCTCCAGGCTGAGGTGCTCGCGCGGCTACACGATCTGCGCGCTTCGCGGGCACGCATCGTCGAGGTCAGCGACGCCGAACGGCGGCAGCTGGAGCGCGACCTGCACGACGGCGCCCAGCAGCGGCTGCTGGCGCTTACGTACGACCTGCGCCTCGCACGCGCAGCCGCCGAGGCGGACGGTGACGGCGAGCTCTCCGCTCGGCTCGAGGGCGCTGTCGACGAGACGCACACGGCGCTCGAGGAGCTGCGGGAGCTCGCGCACGGGATTTACCCCGCGATCCTCGCCGAGGCGGGGCTTGCGCCGGCGCTCTGGAACCTCGTCGACGAAGCGCCCATCGCCGTCGAGCTCGTCGACCCGACGGGGGAGCGCTATCCCCACGCCGTCGAGGCGGCCGCCTACGTCATGGTCGACGACGCGGTCGCGGACGCAGCGCGACGGGAAGCGACGCACGCCCATGTCCGCACGCGACGCGACGGCACGAATCTCGTCGTCGAAGTCGAGGACGACGGCGCGGAGCCCACCTCCATGCCGATCCATCTCGCTGACCGGCTCGGCGCCCTCGGTGGTCGGGTCGAGCGGCATGCCGCCGTGCTGCGAGGAGAGATCCCGTGCGCGTAGTCGTCGCCGAGGACACGATGCTCACGCGCGAGGGAATCGTCCGGCTGCTCGAGGAGGCCGGCATCGAGGTCGTCGGCCAAGCCGAGGACGCGGACACGCTCATGCGGCACGTCCGGCTGGAACGGCCCGACGCCGCCATCGTCGACATTCGCATGCCGCCGACACACACCGATGAGGGCCTCCGTGCCGCCCAGTCGATCCGGACCGAACACGCCGATGTCGGCGTGTTGCTCCTCTCCCATTACGTCGAGCCAAGCTACGCGCTGCGGCTGATCGAGGACCATCCAGAGCGGATCGGGTACCTGCTCAAGGAGCGCGTCTTCGACGTTGCCCTTCTCGTCGACGCCCTCCGGCGGATCACCGACGGAGAAAGCGTGATCGACCCGACGATCGTCTCGCGTCTCGTCGGCCGGCGCCGGCGACAAGATCCGCTTGGCGAGTTGACTGAGCGCGAGCGGGAGGTACTTGGGCTCGTTGCCGAGGGACTCTCGAACCGCGCCATTGCGGCCCGCCTCTTCATCACCGAGCGGACCGTCGAGCAGCACGTAAAGCAGATCCTGCAGAAGTTGCGACTCGAGGTGAACCCCGAGTCGCACCGTCGAGTACTCGCCGTGCTCGCGTACTTGCAGTCGGCGGCTTAGCCGCAGGCCAGCAGCTCAGGAAGCCGCTCACCGATGTCCGTGGCCCTTCTCTGGTCACCGCCGCGCCAGCGACGGCAACATCGACCACCCATTTGCAGGCATATCCTGACTCTGCGAGCTGGGATGGCAGGTCTCGACCGGGCCCGAGTTGGCTCGGGCCGGGTCGCGCGTGCCCGCTCGTCCGAAAATGTACCCGTCTCGTAACCGCGAGGCGCGGCGACCTCGTCGTCGCAGACAGCTGCGGCGACTCACCGATGGAGAGACCGTCGTTGATCCGACGATCGTCTCGCATCTCGTTGGCCGTCGGCGCCGTTGAGGATCCACTCGCCGAGCTGACCCAGCGCGAGCGGGAGGTGTTGGGCCTCGGTGCAGAAGGCGTCTCGAACTGCGCGCTCGCCGCCCGGCTCTTCATCACTGACCCCACCGTGGAGGCACACATGAAGCAGATCCTCTTGAAGTTGCGCCTGGCCGCGAACCCGGAATCGCACCGGCGCGTCCTCGCCTACCTGAGCACGGCACAGACGTCGCTTTGCCACTGTGGCTAGCCACAGTCGAATCGGAGACAATTGCCGTGTCTGCCGCGATGACGCTGTGGAGTACGGCTCGTACCGTGGGTCTCTCCTCCGCCGATTCGAGAGGAGCGTGGGCATGAGACGGACGAGATCTCTTCAGAGCGGTGTGGTTGCGGCGATCGTCGCGATGCTGGTGCTGGGACGCAGGGGCGCAGCCGTTGCTGCAGCGCTGGTCGCGTTCGTCGCACTGAGCCCGTTCCTGATCGGGTGCGACCTTCAGCCGAGAACGGGCGATCAGCCGAGGACGATCGTCATGGACGACTTCGAATCCGGCGCGATCACCGATTGGCAGGCC
This sequence comes from Actinomycetota bacterium, assembly GCA_046744435.1. Taxonomy (GTDB): domain Bacteria; phylum Actinomycetota; class Thermoleophilia; order Gaiellales; family Gaiellaceae; genus VAXT01. Next base: position 15,399 of record JBKPFP010000483.1, read on the forward strand.
GTCGGCAGCGGCTCCGGGGGCTGGTTTGTGTACACGCACGGCCAAATGGCAGAACGACATCTCCGTCCTCTTCGACCTGCGAGGCGAGCTCGTCCATTTCCGCGGCGAGGCCCACGAATCGGAGCCACACCCGACGGGCAAGTCGAATGTTTCGAGGGAAAACAGCGTCTATACC
>JBKPFP010000474.1:0-4721 GCA_046744435.1 Actinomycetota bacterium
TCCCGCCGTAACGATCGCGCTCCTCGAAGGCCGGCGCCAGCTCGAGCTTGACGAGGGGCTTGCTGCGGAACCTCTTCACGAGCGCCGGCTTGAACCCGTCGTCGGTGAGGACGCGGCACGGCTGGTTCTCGAGCTCCTCGAAGGTCCGCAGCCCGTACGTCGTCAGGAGCTGCTCGCCGGACGCGAAGCAGTCGATGCACTCCTCCGGGTCGATGATCAGGATCCGCTCGAACTCGTGGATGCAGTCGACCGGGCAGACGTCGACGCACGAGAGGTCTTTGATGTCGATGCAGGGCTCAGCGATGATGTACGTCACGAACGAGGTCAGTCTACAGCCGCGACCAAGCCGTCAATCAGCTCCGGAGCCCGCTCTGTGAGCGCCGATTTCGCCACCACCTGATCGAAGCCGGCCTCGTGCGCGCGACGCAGCCCGGCCGTGTCCGTGTGATTCGTGAAGCCGAGGATCGGCGAGTCCGGATACGAGTCCGCGACGTCGTCTGGATCAACACGGGACACGTCGGCGACAACGCAGTCCGGCGGGTCCGCGCTGTCCGTCGTGACCAGATGATGGGTGGGGAGGGACGCCTCGAGCTTCCCTCTCAAGTAGAGATCGACCCCAACGAGCAGGATCGTCGCCACAGCACTCCGAGCGTAACACTCTGTTAGCGTCGCGGGAATGGCCGGCTCCGAGCTCGTCACCGTCGCGCGAGTCGACGAGGTGCCGCCGGGAACGGCGAAGGCGGTCCAGGCCGGCGACGAGGTGATCGCGCTGATGAACGTCGGCGGCTCGTTCTACGCGACGCAGGGCACGTGCCTCCACTTGCACGGCCCTCTCGGCGAGGGGCGGATCGACGGCCACTTCCTGCGCTGCCCGTGGCACGGCTGGACGTACGACGTCCGCACCGGCAAGAACGACTTCGACCTTTCGATCCAGCTGCAGACCTACGAGGTGACGGTCGAGGACGGAGACGTCAAGGTGAAAATGCACGCCGAGCCAGGCTGAAGCCTGGCACGGAAAATTGAACTTGATTTCGAACAGGGCCTCGAGCTTGCCCGGGCCGGCGAGTACTTCGCCGCGCACGAGGCCTTCGAGGACGCGTGGCGCGCGTCCGATCGCGCGGAGAAGGACTTCTTCCAGGGCCTCGTGCACGTCGTCGTCGCCTGGTACCAAGCGGGTCGCGGCCGGCGTCCCGGCGCCGAGCGGCAGCTCGAGAAGGCGGCGCGGCGACTCGGGCCATTCGCGCCGGAGCACCGAGGCGTCGACGTCGACTCGGTGCTGCGCCAGGTGCGAGACGCGTCGGCGGTCGTGGCCGCCGGTTCGCTCGAGCTCAGGCCGCTAGACCTCTGAGAGGCCGACGGACTCCAGCACCCGGCTGAGCGCGACGCGGAGCCACCAGTCGCGGTGGAAGAAGAGGAGCAGACCCAGCGCGACGAGCGTCAGCCCGCCCGCGACCCGAAGCACGACGTAGTGGTCGCGCAGCCAGCGGAAGGCCCCCATCGCCTGGGCGAAGGCGACGCCGGCGAGCAGGAAGGCGACGCCGAGACCGACGGAGTAGACCGCGAGGAGGATGGAGCCCCGGAGCACCGTGCCGGCGTCGCTCGCGGCGACGAGGACCGTGGCGAGGACCGCGCCGATGCACGGCGCCGCGCAGACGGCGAACGCCGCCCCGAGCAGGACGCTGGAGCCGCGGCGGCGCGCGCCTTGCAGCAGGCCCGGCGCCAAGACTCGGTCAGGCCACGGCAGGAGGCCGATGAACGTCAGGCCGAGCACGACGAGGATGAAGCCTGCGAACTCCGTCTGGCGCTCGGTGTCGAGCACTTGCCCGATCGAGGCCGCTCCGGCGCCGAGCACCACGAAGACGACCGTGAACCCGGCGATGAACGGCAGGCTCGAGACGGCGACGCGCCGGGCCGTGCCAGGACGGCCGAGACGGTCGGCCTCGACCGCAGATACCGCCGACAGGTAGCCCGGGACGAGCGGCAGCACACAGGGCGTGATGATCGAGATGAAGCCGGCAAGGAATACGATCGGGATGTCCCGGATCAATCAAGGTCCGCCAGCTCGTCGTCGAGCCGGCGTTCGAGCTCCGGGTCGAGCGGCGCGGCCTCCGGCGCGGGCTCCCGGACGCGGGTCCAGTGCCAAGCGGCTCCGCCGATGATCAGCGCCCCGCCGAGCAGCCCCACGAGCGGCAGCACCCAGGCGAGGAGGTCGAACCCCTCCGTCGGCGGCGCAGCGAGGATCCGCGGCCCGTACTCGTCGACGAGCTGATCCTTGATTTCGTCCTTCGAGTCGCCGGCCGTGATCCGCGCCGAGATGAACCGCTCCACCTGCTGGGCCGCCGGCGAGCTGGACTGCTCGAGCGTCTCGCCCGGGCAGACCGGGCACATGACCTCGTCCTCGAGGTCGGCGAGCGTGACCTCCGTCTTCTGCGCAGGCGCGCTGACGAGAATCGGCGGCCCGTACTGGGCGACGAGCTTGTCCTTGATCTCGCTCTTCGTGTCCCCGGCGGCGATGCGGGTCTCGATGAAGTTGATCAGCATCTGCGCCATCCGCCCGTTCGACTGAGCGAGCGGCGCGTTGCAGTCGGGGCACATGACCTCCTGCTCGAGCTCCCAGCGCGTCGGCTTCTCCTCACTCGCCAGGGCCGACGGCGCACCCGCGAGAGTGAGAACGGCGAGCACAGCGACCAGGTACCTCATGCCAGCGCCTCCTCGATCGCCTGGTGCAGCGCATCCTCACGCACCTCACCGAAGATATAGCCGTTCACGTAGCCGGACCGGTCGATGACGAATGTCCGCGGCAGCGGCAGCCCCCCGTACCTGGTCAGCACGCGACCGTTGCCGTCACGCACGTTCGGGTACGTGACCCCGTAGCGCTCGAGAAACCGCTTGGCATTGCCGCTGAAGTCGTTCGTGTCCACCCCGACGAACGCGACCCCTTGGTCGCGGTAGCGCTCGTAGGCGTCCTGGAAGAGTGGAACCTCGCGCTTGCACGGTTCGCACCACGCGGCCCAGAAGTTCAGCACGACGACCTTGCCCCGCAGCGAGGCGAGGCTGAGCTCGCCCGGGGCGTCGAGCCGTTCGAGCGTGAAGTGGCGCGCCGGAGTTCGCTCGCCGCGCTGGAACTTCGCGGCCACTCCGCCGGGGTCGTCCTGGTTCGCGACTTTCCAGACGAGGAGGCCGAGCAGCGCCGCCACGAGCCCGAGCGCAGCTCCCTGGCCGGCGAGCTTCAGGCGTCGCATCAGCCCGGGACGATGAAGACCGTCGTCCCGATGTCGACGGTGTTGAAGAGCCACTCGGCGTCAGGGATGTACATGCGGATGCAGCCGTGCGAGACCGAGTAGCCGATCGAGCCCGAGTTGGGCGTGCCGTGGATCCCGACGCCGGGCGCCGAGAGGCCCATCCAGCGCGTGCCGAGCGGATTGTCCGGGCCGGGCGGAACCGGCTTCAGGCCCTGCGCCCACCTCGAGTTGGGCGGATACCACCACGGGTTCCGCCACTTGACGACGATGCTGAAGCGCCCGAGCGGCGTCGGGTAGACGGACTCGCCCGTAGCGACGCGGAAGCGCTTGCGGAGGCGCTCGTAGTTGAAGAGCTCGAGCCCGTTCGAGCCGCGCCGGATGATGATCACGTTGCGGAAGGTCTTTCGGGTCACCTCCGGCACCGAGACCTTCGTCGGGACCTTGATCCGCCCGCGGCTCATCGTCACGAGTCGGCGATGGATCGCGCCGGCGAGCTGCGAGCGGTGGATCGCGATGCCGGGCCGCTCCGGGATGACCTTCGGACGCGTGCGCCGGAGGTAGACCTGGGCCTCGACCGGGTTCCGGTTGAACCTGCGCGCGACAGTTGCGGCATAGGCGAACAGCCGATCCTCGGACACGACCACCGTCAGCGGCACCTCCTCGCCCGGCGCGGCCACGAGGGCGCGCTGCACGGCTGCCTCGACCCGTGCGCTCGCTCCGACCGAGTACGGCGTCGGGGCCAGCCGCCGCCGGCCGTTGATGACGAGGGGGATGCCCTGGTCGAACCGCTGCTGGACGACGAACGCGGCTTCCTCGGGTGCGAGCCCGCCGACCGGGATGCCCGAGATCGTCACTCCGGGCGGAACCAGAGCCGGCGCGGGCTGGGTCGTCGTTGCGCCGGTCGTCGTCACCAGCAGGCCCCGCGCGCTCACGCCGCCCGGCAGTGCGAACGCGGCGACAACGCCTGCCGCGGCGCAAGTCGCGAAGGCGAGGGCAGCCGGGCCGGGGCGTCTCACACCGGCAGTGTAGCCCGCGATCCGGGCGGGAAAATCCCTGGATCGTCCGTGATTACGCCGTCGACGCCCAGCCGGTCGAGCCGGTCTAGGACCCCGCGCCGGTTGACGGTCCAGGCGAGGACGGGCACGCCCAGCTCGTGGCAGCGTTCCACCACCGCCTTCGAGATCACCTGCTGCCGCAGCGTGGCGGCCGAGGCTCCCGCCGCTTCGAGGAGTCCGGCGATCCGAAAGGGAAGCAGGAGCCGCTTCGGCAGGAAGAAGCGCCCGCGTGGATAGGTGAGGCTCGTCGCCAGCGCCGGATCGAGGACCCGGAGCCGGCGCAGGACGGCGGCAGACCCGGAGGCGGCGAGCGTCTTCTCGATCGCCTCTCGCTCCCCGAGCAGGTCGACGAGGTCGCGCTCGAAATCCGGGCCGCTCACCTTGAGGTCGACGAGGACGAGTGTCTCCGGGCTGCGCTCGGCCA
>JBKPFP010000476.1:0-12254 GCA_046744435.1 Actinomycetota bacterium
GCATCCATGGCGTTTCGGTAAGCCATGACTTACGTAAGTCTACGCTTACCGCTGCGGAGCTGTCAAGCCAAGCTCAGCGGATGTGCACGCGCACGACGTCGGTGCCGCCGGCGCTCGGCACCCAGATGTCGCCGAACGCGTCGCTGCCGGGAACGGCTTGGTGCCGACCGACAGCGTGTTGACCACCTTGTTCGTCGCCGGGTCGATCCGCGAGAGCGTGTTCGAGCCGAGGTTCGGCACGAAGACGGTGCCGTCGTCGGCGATGGCCGCGTTCTCGGGCTTCTTGCCGACCTTGATCGTCGCGACCACCTTCAGCGTCCGGGGATTGATCCGCGAGACCGTGTTCGAGAGGTGGTTCGAGACCCAGATCGCGGTGTCGGAGGCCGCGACCGAGCGCGGCGTCCTGCCGACGCGGATGGCCTTGACGCGGTTCGTCCGCGGATCGATCCGGAAGATCCTGCGGCCGATCAGCGACCCGACCCAGACCGCGCCCGCGCCGGGCGGCTACTTCGACGCTTGCATCGAGAGCGTCCTCGAAAGCGAGGAAGGCGACACGCCTAGCCACGTGTACTTGGGTGTCGTTCGCGATTTCCTTCGTCACGGCTACGACGTATCGGATGTGAGCATGGAAGCGATTGCGACGACGTCCGCTTCGGCGTGACGAGCAGTCGCTTCGGAGGCGAGACGCGGTTCTTCGACCACTTCTCGGAGCCGCTGGCCGAAATCATCGAGGCACGTATCTGGGCGAGCCTGTACTTCCGCACTGCCGACGTGCAGGCGGAGGCGCTGGGGCGGAACGTCGCGGAGTACATGGCGGCGCACTACTTCCAGCCAGTGGGCAATCACTGACAACGAGGGCGGCTGTCGGACCAACAGCCGCCCTCACATGTCGCGAACTGTGTGTTAAGGGACGACAAAGAGCCCGCGTCGCCTTCTACGCAAGAACCAGCGCGGCCCGCACGCCTTCGGTGTTAGAACGAACAGCCGGCGTTCCGGGTTGCGCTTGCGCGTCTCGGCGACGCGAGCGCTACGATCGAGACGATGTCCGAGATCGAGGACTACGGCTTCGGCCGCGTGACGGTCGACGGAAGCGTGGAGACGCGCGACATCATCGTGTTGCCGGAACGCATCGTCCGCGGCTGGTGGCGCAAAGAGGGGCACGGGCTTGTCCTCGAAGATCTCGACGAGGTGCTCGACGAACTGCCCGAGCGTCTGCTCGTAGGCACGGGCGCGTACGGGCGGATGCAGCCTGACCCAGGAGCGCTCGCGACGCTACGCGCCCGAGGCATCGAAGTCGAAGTGCTCCCGACCGCGGACGCAGTCCTGCGCTATAGGCAGGTCGACCCGCACAAGACCGCGGCCGCGCTACATCTGACGTGCTGACCGACTCGCTGCCGCGCGCCGAGCTCGAGCGCCGAGCGGCCGAGGCGCACAAACTGTTGGGCGAGCGCTGCGTCGTCTGTCCGCGGGGCTGCAAGGTCGACCGGCGCGCCGACGTCGCCGGCCTCTGCGCGATCGGGCGGCACGCGGTTGTTGCGTCCTACTTCCCGCACTTCGGCGAAGAGGACTGCCTCCGGGGTCGGCGCGGCTCGGGAACGATCTTCTTCTCCGGCTGCAACCTGCGCTGCGTCTTCTGTCAGAACCACGACATCTCGTGGGAAGTGCGAGGTGAGGTTGTGACCCAGGAGCGGCTCGTCGAGATGATGCTCGAGCTGCAGGCGAACGGCTGCCACAACATCAACTGGGTCACGCCCGAACACGTCGTCCCGCAGATCCTTGAGGCGCTGCCGCTCGCGTTCGAGCGCGGCCTCGACCTGCCGATCGTCTACAACACCAGCGCCTACGACTCGCTCGACAGCCTCCATCTGCTGGAAGGAATCGTCGACGTCTACATGCCCGACTTCAAGGTCTGGACAAGCGAGGCGGCGCGGCGCTATCTGAAGCGCGCCGACTACCCGGACGTCGCGCGCGAAACGATCGTCGAGATGAACCGCCAGGTCGGCGATCTGGTACTCGACGAACGCGGGATGGCGCGTCGCGGCCTCATCCTCAGGCACCTGATCATGCCCGGCCTGCTCGACGAGACAGAGTCGATCCTGCGCTTCGTCGCCGAGGAGCTGGGCCCGGGGACGTACGTGAACCTGATGGCGCAGTACTACGTCTCGGGGAAGGTGGGCGACGGCCAATACGAGGAGATTGCCCGCGGCATCCACCGCGAGGAGTACGAGCGAGCGCTCGCGCTCGCTCGCGAGCTCGACCTCCGCCTCGACCCGCGCAGCGTCGGGGAGCGACGACTCCTCGCCCGCGCCGTCTGAGAACCGAGGTCAGAACCTTCAGCCGTCCACGGCCCCTGGCGGACGCCTCGCCCTGCACCTATCGTTGCCGTCGTGGAGACGTTCACGCGCGCGGGCGCGGCGGTCGCGAACCAGCCTCCTCCGCTCGCCGGCTACGACCTCTTCTCCGAGAATCAGCCGCTTGTGGAAGGGCTTCGCCGCGAAGGCGCGCACTGGGCGGAGGAGCAAGCGCGGGAACTCGGCCTCCTGCTCGGCCAACCGGAGACGCTCGAGCTCGGCCGACTCGCGAACGAGAACCCGCCGATCATGCGCACACACGACCGTTACGGCAACCGGAGCGATGAGGTCGAGTTCCACCCAGCGTGGCACGAGCTGGTACGGCTGGCGGTCGAGAACGGGCTGCACGCGCTCCCATGGCGCGAGCCGCGGTCCGGTGCCCACGTCGCCCGCGCGGTGCTGTTCATGCTCCAGTCGCAGGTGGAGGCGGGCCACGGCTGCCCTGTCTCGATGACGTACTCGGCCGTTCCGGCGCTGCGCGCCGAGCTGGCGCTCGCGGCCGAGTGGGAACCGCGCCTGACGTCGCTCGACTACGACCCCGGCTTGCGGCCGCCGGAGGAGAAGGCCGGAGCGCTCTGCGGTATGGCGATGACTGAGCGCCAAGGCGGTTCGGACGTCCGGGCGAACACGACCGTCGCGAGACCCCTCGGCGACGGGGAGTACGAGCTCACCGGTCACAAGTGGTTCTGCTCCGCGCCGATGTGCGACGCCTTCCTCGTGCTCGCCCAGACGAAGGCCGGGCTCGGCTGCTTCCTCCTTCCGCGCGTCCTCGCCGACGGCACGCGCAACCCGTTCCTCATCCAGCGGCTCAAGGACAAGCTCGGCAACCGCTCGAACGCGTCGGCCGAGATCGAGCTGCACGGCGCCCGGGCTCGCCTCGTGAGCGAAGAGGGCCGCGGCGTGCCGACGATCATCGAGATGGTCAACCACACGCGGCTCGATTGCGTCCTCGGCACGACCGCTCTCATGCGAGCGGGTGTGGAGCAGGCGACGCACCACGCGGCTCACCGAGCGGCATTCGGGCGGTTACTGACGGAGCAGCCGCTGATGCTGAACGTCCTCGCCGACCTTTGCGTCGAGTCCGAGGCGGCCACGGTCACCGGGCTCCGCCTGGCCCGCGCCTACGACGACGAGGCGGAGAGGCCGTTCCGGCGCCTCGCCACCGCCGTGGCCAAGTACTGGATCTGCAAGCGTGGGCCACTTCTAGCCGCCGAGGCGCTCGAGTGCCTGGGTGGGGACGGCTACGTCGAGGAATCCGGGATGCCGCGGCTTTTCCGCGAGTCGCCGCTGAACTCGATCTGGGAGGGGTCGGGAAACGTGATCTGTCTCGATGCTCTGCGCGCGCTCGAGCGCGAGCCGGAGTCGCTCGAGGCGTTCCTCGCGGAGGTGCGGCTCGCCCAAGGCGCCGACCATCGTCTCGACGCCTATCTGGCGGTCCTCGAGCCCGAGCTCGCGTCACCGGACGCGCGCGAGCCGCGCGCCCGCCGCCTCGTCGAGCGGCTCGCACTCGCCCTCCAGGGCTCTCTGCTCGTGCGGCATGGCGACTCGCTGGTCGCGGATGCTTTTTGCGCCTCACGGCTCTCAGGCGACGGCGGCCTCACGCTCGGCGCGCTACCGGCCGAGCTGAACTATGCCGCCATCGTCGAGCGGCACCGGCCCACCATCAGCTAGCCGTACGTGCCGGGGGCGGCGGTGCCTCGCGAATGCCGGCTGAATCCGTAGTCCGCACCAGAACTGATCGGTGCCGTCCCTGATGTGCGGGATCGTCGTTCGCGAGACGATCCCGGTGTCACCTGGCGCCTCGGGCGCGCCGCGACACCGTTTCATTCGTCTCGCGAAGGAGGTGTAGGGATGCAGAAGATCAAGGAGGCTGCATCGGAGTTTCTGGCCGGCAAGCGGGTGGCGGTGACGGGCGTCTCCAGACACCCGAAGAATCACGGAAGCAACGTCGTGTACAAGCGACTTCGCGAGCGGGGCTACGAGGTCTTCGCCGTTAATCCGAATGCGGGCGAGGTCGAAGGCGACCGGTGCTATCACGACCTGCGCTCGATCCCCCATGGCGTCGATGCGGTCGTGATCGCAACCAGGCCGGAGATCGCCGAGGAGACGATGCGCGAGTGCGCCGAGCTCGGGATCAAGCACGTGTGGATGCACCGCGGCCCCGGTGGCGGGAGCGTCTCCGAGGCTGCGGCCGACTTCGGCCGGCAGCAGGGGATCGTCGTCATCGACGGCGGCTGCCCGTGCATGTTCGATCCCACCGCCGACCTCGGGCACAAGGCGATGCGGATCGTCTTCACACTCAGCGGCAACGCCCCACGCGAGTCTGACTCGTCCAAAACCACCCGACGTGCGCTGGTGCGCCCCCTACGGACTTCAGACGATCGGCAGCGACGGCGCATAGCGTCTCCGTCAACGAGCGTCTCCCGCGCACGGGGCCCGCGAGTCTTGAGACGATGAGCGCCCCGTAAACGCTGCCAGACCTCTCCGCGCGGCCTCCGGATCTCGGTCACCGATCGGTGCGCTTCCGCGGCACCAGCGGTTTCGTAAACCGCGTGCGCACGTTCGATTCTTGTCCGGGGGCACTCTCAAAGCCTTCACTCATCACGTTTTCGCTCCGTTCGCGAACCGGCTCGAGCAGGCCGATCGCCCGAGCACGCGTGTCGCATCACGACTATCAACCTCCTCTGTGATCGCGCTGTCCGAAACGGGCGGCCTACGGATGGTCACCGAGCGCACAGGCATGCAGGCGAGCTTTCATCTCGCTGCCGGCTGCGGACCACGAGGTAGTCGAAGAGCACGGGCCCGTGTCTCCTCGAACCAGAGGCGGACGCCAAGTCGCGTTCATCACGCTTCTGCTCCTTTCGCGACCCAGCTCGACCCGCGACTCCTGACCTCAGAATCCAGCCGCCTCGGTCTCAGCGGATGGGCCAGCCCGTGCGGCACGAGACGTCCCAGCTTCGCGATTTCGCCGCCCGTGCCTCGCCGTTGACGGCGGCTCTCGCGGCCCAGAACGGGTGATGGAAGGCCTGGATCGCGTCTCTCCCCGTCGGGGGATGGAGAACGAAACGGGCTCCCTCGCGCTGGTCCTCGACCTCGACCCGGAACTCGGCCTCGAGGTTTCCGGGGTCCCAGAACAGGTCGACGACGATTCCGTCGCTCTCGCGGTGTCCGAAGTGATTCGCCACGCTTGACATCTGCTCACACCTCCATCCGGTTTCCTCGCTCGTCACCATGCGGATGCCGACTGGCGATCGCGCCGACGATTTGGCCAGACTTAGGGCGAGACCCTTTCCATGCGCCGCGGGACTCTCACGCCGCTCGAGCGGTTTCGATGGGAGTCAGGGCGAGGCCGTGTCGGAAGCCCTCACGCCAGCTTGGGTAGCGAAGCCGCCAACCGAGCTCGCGCTTAGTCTTTGCGTTCGAGAGGCCCTGGATCCGCGTGGCCAGAAAGACGCCCGACTCGCCGGCCGCGAGTCTGCCGACCCACTCGCTCACGTGCCGCGGCGGCTTCGCCCCAAGCGCCTCGGCGAGCTCCGGCAGCCAGACGCGGAGTGGGGCGGGCTCGTCGTCGGAAACATTGTGGACGCCGGGCGCGCCACGCTCGATCGCCGCGAGCGTCGCCGTGGCCGCGTCGTCGATGTGGACGAACGACCAGACGCCGCCGCCGTCACCGATGATGGGCCACCTGCGCCTGCGGACGAGCTCGACGAGCGCACCGTCTGGGGCGATACCCGTGCCGGGGCCGTAGAAGGACCCGTAACGGAGGACGAGACCCTGAATGCCCTTGGCATCGGGAACCGCAGACTCCACGTGACGAATCGCAGCCAGGGACCGGTGCATCGTCGCCGGCACTTCCCGCTCGAGATCGTCCCAGTCTGTCCCGCGCCGGCAGCCCGCACCACTCCAGAGCCCGTAGCTCTGGGCGATCACCCGCCCGACGCCGACCGCTCGGGCGGCTTCGAGCAGGTAGTCCGTTCCCTCGGTGCGCAGACGGTTCGTCAGGGCCAACTCGTCGTCCAATCTCTTGACGCTCTTGACGCCGGCGAGACTGGTCATCTGGTGGACCACGACGGCGGGCCGGGCTCGTGCAACCGCCCGCAGAACAGCAGATCGGTCGAGCCCGTCGGCCACGATCGGCTCCGCGCCGAGCTCCGAAAGCCCGCGCGCCTTCTCCGGTGAGCGGCTCATGGCTGTGACCTCGTAGCCCTTGGCGACCAGCAGCGGCACGAGGCGCCTGCCGATTGCTCCGGATGCACCGGCGATGAAGACCTTCATCACTCCTCCTTCGTTCCGTGCGGATGGAGCCGCCGCCCTTCCTGCGGGCGGCGTCTCCAGTTCGATTCGACGGTAAGGGCCGGCGCCTAGGCTCGCACCGGCGGAATCGCCTGACCCGCCGGCCCAGAGGAGACAGCGCTCGCAGAATCGACTTCGAGACGCGCGAGCTGGGTACGGGAGCTGATGCCGAGCTTCCTGAAGACGTTGCGCAGGTGGAAGTCGATCGTGCGCGGGCTGAGGAAGAGCTGGGCCGCCACCTCACGGTTGGTCAGGCCCTGCGCGACGAACTGGGCAATCTGCAGCTCCTGGGAGGTGAGCTCGTCTCTCGTGCTCGGGTCGCGTCGGCGCGCCGTCTGGCCGCTCGCGCGCAGCTCGACACGCGCCCGCTCCGCCCAGAGCGCCGCGCCCAGCGTCTCGAATGTGTCGAGCGCCGCTCGCAGGTGGTCGCGTGCCTCGACGCGATGACGGGCGCGACGGAGGAGCTCCCCGTAGGCGAGCTCGGTGCGGGCACGCTCGAAGGGACGGGCGGCCTTTCCGTGCACCTCGAGTGCAGCCTGGAAGAGGCGCTCGGCTTCCCGGTCGCCCGCCTCGAGGAGCGCGCGGCAGTGCAGAACCACTGCGCGGGCCCAGGCAACCGCGCTGCTCTCCGCCCAGCGCTCGAACAGGGCAAGCCACTCGCGGGCGGTCTCCTGCTCGCCGGCGCGGATCGACGCTTCGATCCGGTCAAGGCCCGCCCAGAAAACGACGAGGGTGTTGGAAATCTCTCGGGCACGTCTCAGAGCCTCCTCGGCGCGGCCGAGTCCGAGCTCGAGCAGGACGAGTGCCCACTGCGAGATTTCGGCGACGACTTCGAGCCCGCGGGTGGAGGCGAGCTCACGACTCTCGGCCGCCACGTTCCGGCATTGCTCCTCGTCGCCCCGGAGGGCCGCGATCAGGGCGACCAGCACGAGCGCCTGCGCGACGAGGTGTTCGCCTCCGATCTCCCGTCCGAGCCGGAGGGCCTCGCTCGTGTTCGCCGAGCCGGAATCCCAGCGTCCGGCCCAGATCTCCGTCGTCGTCAGGATCGGGAGGATCTGCGTCAGGACGCCGAGCGCCCCGACCTCCCGACCCTTCGCCGCCGCCGCACGGTGAGCCCGGTATGCCGCCTGGTCGTCGCCGAGGTAGATCGCAGCCCGTCCCGCGAAGAGCAGCCCCAGAGGCTGGGTGACCGCCGCACCTTCGCCGAGCTGCTCAGCCAGCGCCAACGCGCGTCGGAGCTTCGGAACGGCGGTGTCGAAGTCGCCGTCGGCATGGGCACCGATACCGCCGAGGAGCGCCGCCAGCATCTCTGCGTAGGGGTTTTCGTCGGCGGGCACACCGCGAGCCACCTCTGCGACGGCGACTTGGGCCTCTCGGTCCCCTGCGTAAGCCGCTGCGGTCCCGGCGAGGTTGAGCAGGTCGAGCGCACGCTCGCCGTCGAACGGCGCGACCTGCCTCGCCGCACGCACGAGAACCTGGTACCCCTCGACCGGCCGGCCCAGGTTCATCTCCACGAGACCTCGCCAGCGGTCGACTTCGGCCTGCTCGAACGGTTCGCCCGCAAGAGGACGGGCTCGTTCGAGCAGGACTAGGGCCTGGTCGAGGCGGCCGGCGAGCCACGCGTTCTCGGCGCCGGCAGTGAGTTGCCGTACCTGCCGGTGCTCGTCCGACGTCAGGGCTGCAGCTCGCTCGAAGGCGAGCGCGGCCGCCGCGGGCCCGCCCCGTCGCAGCGCACGTTGGGCGGCCTGCTCGAGCTCCTCGACGACCTCAGGGTCGGGCTCGACGGAGGCCGCGGCGTGGTGCCAGGCGCGCCGATCGGCCTCTGCCTCGCCGTCGAGCACGCTGGCGAGGGCGCGGTGAGCGGCCTGGCGCTGGGAGAGCAGAGCCGCCTGATAGACCGCGGAACGAACAAGGGGGTGGCGGAGCTCGAGCTGCGCTCCCCGCACGTGCACGAGCCCGTCCCGCTCGGCTGCGTCTAGCGCCTCGGCAGTGACTCCGAGCACCGCCGCCGCTCGAAGCACGATCGCGAGCTCGCCGCTGTCGTCGGCGGAAGCGACTAGAAGGAGCGCTTGCGTCTCCTCCGGGAGCCCGCGTACACGCGCAACGAACGCCTGCTCGACTTGGGCGCTGACCGGTAGCGGAGCAAGAACCGGCTCGGCGCCCGAAAGCTGTCCCTCGCTCAAAGCCGAGGAGAGCTCGAGGAGCGCGAGCGGGTTCCCCCTCGTCTCCGCGATCAGCCGATCGCGGACCTCGGACGTGAGTGCGGTGTCAGTCTCGTGCTCGAGCAGCGCGCCCGCCGCGTCGGGGTCGAGCGAGGCGAGAGACAGCTCGGGAAGCGCGGGTCCCTGGAAGGAGCGAATCTCTCCCTCGCGGGCTGCGAAGAGCATGACGATCCTTTCGGCCTCGAGGCGCCGAGCAGCGAACACGAGCGCGTCGGCAGAGGCCTCGTCGAGCCAGTGAGCATCGTCGACGAGGCAGAGGAGGGGGCGGCGCTCGGCTGCCTCGGCGAGAAGGCTCAAGACGGCGACCGAAACGAGGAAGCGATCGTCACCGCCGCCCTCCTCCAAGCCGAGGGCTCGCCGGAGTGCCCTCGCCTGAGGTTCGGGGAGCTTGTCCATGCTCAGGAGCACGGGGCGCAGGAGCTGGTGCAGAGCGGCGAAAGGAAGCTGTGCCTCCGACTCGACCCCACGACTGCTGAGCACGCGCATGTCCGCAGCTTGTTCACGCGCTTCCTCGAGGAGAGCCGACTTGCCCACGCCAGACTCGCCGCGGAGGACGAGCACGCCGCTTCGCGACTCGCGCGCGCCGTCGAGAAGCTCGCTGATGAGGCCGCGCTCCGCGTCTCTGCCGTAGAGCATCTGCCGACATCGTATGCCCGCTTCGCTCTGCTCTTGAAGCGAGCGATTCGCTGGAAGTCCGGCGGAATCGCCGGTGCGAAGGCGGCTGCGAATGGCCACTGTTGACGAGCGATGACGACGACGCGACCGGTGGCCTGTGAACGACGGATCCAGCCCGCAGGGGCCGGTCGGCTGAGCGCCTCGAGCCCAAGCAGGCCCAGCTTCATCGCTCGCTTCGCCGCTGTCGAGCTTGCGATCTGGGGTGCCGTCTACGGCGGCTACCTGACGCTCCGCGGACTCACGATTGGGAGCCCGGCAGAGGCGCTCGCGCACGCCGACCAGGTCGTCGGTGCGGAGCGGGCGCTCGACCTCTTCCACGAGGCATGGCTTCAAGGCGCACTCGGCCCCTCGCTCGAGCTCTTCGCGACCTACTACCTGGTCGGCTTCGGCCCCTTGCTCGGCCTCGTAATCGTCTGGCTCGCCCTGCGCCGTCCCGAGCTCTACCGCGAGCTGCGAGCCGTGCTGCTCGTCTCCCTCGCCATCGCGAGTATCGGCTACGTCCTCTTCCCGACCGCCCCACCGCGACTTGTCCCCGGCCTCGGGATCGCCGACACGCTCGGGCTCTCCGGCCACGACACGGGCTCATTCGCTGGAATCCGCTTCAACCCCTACGCGGCCATGCCCAGCATGCACGTGGGCTGGGCGCTGATCGTGGGGCTGTACGGTCGCCGCGCCGCCCGCACGCTCACCGCCCGACGCATGTTCCTGGTCCATCCCGCCGTGATGGCGGTCGCAGTGAGCGCGACCGGAAACCATTACTTCCTCGACTCGGCTGGCGGAGTCGCCGTCGCCGGCGTCGCCATCGCCCTCGTTCGCATGCGGCCTCGACTCCGCCTCGAGCGGCTGGCGAGGCGGCGCCGCCTACCTCATCTGACCACACCGTGCATGAGAGCGGCCTGGCCCGACAAGCCCGCCCGCTCAGCCCTTCAACTCGAAAGGAGCCCAGTCTGATGGCCATCGACGCCATTCAGTACGCCCGCCGCTGGAAAACGCTCGGCGTGCTCTCGCTGAGCCTGGTGATCTTAGGGGTCGATACCTCGATCCTGAACGTCGCTCTGCCGACTCTGCAGGACGAGTTCCATGCCTCCGCTTCCAAGCTGCAGTGGATGGTCGACTCGTACCTGCTCGTGTTCGCCGGCCTGCTGCTCGTCTTCGGCACGCTCGGCGATCGCTACGGGCGCAAGCTCGCGCTCCAAGCGGGCGTGTCCATCTTCGGGCTCGCCAGCTTGGCGGCTCCGTTCGCGAGCTCGGCCGGCCAGGTAATCGGGGTGCGGGCAGCGATGGGGATAGGGGCCGCCCTGATCATGCCCGCCACCCTCTCGATCATCGCCAACGTCTTCAGCGGCGACGAGCGCGGGAAGGCGATCGGCATCTGGGCCGCACTCGCGGCCGTCGGGATCGGCCTCGGCCCGCTCGCCGGTGGGCTGCTTCTCGAATGGTTCGACTGGTGGTCCGTCTTCATGGTCAACGTGCCTTTCGCGGCGGCCGCGCTCCTGCTCGGGATCCGTTACGTCCCGGAGAGCCGCGATCCCCGGCCCGGCTCGTTCGACCTGCTCGGAGCGGCGCTCTCCACTGCCGGCTTCAGCATCCTCGTCTACGCGATCATCGAAGCGCCCGAGAAAGGCTGGACGTCAGGGCTAGTGATCGGGTCATTGGCGGCGAGCCTCGTGTTGTTGGGCGTGTTCGTCGCTTGGGAGCGTCGGATCGCTGAGCCGATGCTCGACCTCGGGTTCTTCCGCAATGCCCGGTTCAGCGTGGGCACCGCGGCGGTCAGCGGCGCGTTCTTCGCCCTGCTCGGGGGCATCTTCGCGCTCACCCAGTACCTGCAGTTCGCGCACGGCTACAGCGCCATCGAGGCCGGCGCGGTCATGACGCCGATGGCCCTCGGACTGATGATCGGTGCCGGCTCGTCGAGCAGGGCCGTCGCGCGACTCGGCACCTCACGCGTCGTCGCGGCCGGCCTCTTCGGCATCGCGCTCATGCTGGCGGCGACGACGCTCTGGGATCCGAGCACGAGCGCACTTGTGCTCATCGCCTGGTTCTTCGGCTTGACCCTGGCGATGGGCTGGGTGATGGCCCCCGCGACGGACGCGGTCGTGGGCGCAGTTCCGGCAGCAAAGTCAGGCGTCGCTTCGGCAACCAACACCGTCGCGCGCATGGTCTCCGGTGCCCTGGGTGTCGCGATCATCGGGTCGCTCGTGAGCTCTCTCTATTCGAACAAGGTCGAGGGCTCGCTCGGGGCGCTGCCTACGCCACTACAGACGCAAGCCGAGGACTCGATCGGCGCCGCGAGCGCGATCGGCGCTCAGCTACCACCGCACGCGGCCTCCGACTTGCTCGCCACAACCGGCGACGCCTTCGCTCAGGCGATGGGGATCGGCCTCGCCGTCGGCGCCGCGCTCGTCGCCGCCACGGCCGTGCTCGTCCTCCGCTTCCTGCCGGCGCGGGAAGCTCTCGCCGAGGCGGAGCTGGCTGAGCTCGAGATGCCCTTGCTAGCCGACACCGACAAGGCCGCCTGAGCGGAGCTGCTCTTGGTTCTCGCGCCTGTGGTGACAACGTTCTCGATGAGGAAAAGGTGGTGTGAGCAGCCTTTTCCTTAGTGCCGGGGGCGGGACTCGAACCCGCACGCCCCCGAAGGGGACACCTGATTTTAAGTCGCCCTGCCGATCTCGGCCTATCTCCGCCGATCTGGACTTTCCCTGCTTGTCCGACC
>JBKPFP010000207.1:0-3224 GCA_046744435.1 Actinomycetota bacterium
CTCGACGCCGCGGGGAACCCGCTCCTCCGCGTCCCGCAGATTCGCGGTTCCTGCAACGCGCTCCGACGCCGCCGGGCGATCACGGTCCGAGACGGCGAGGAGAAAGGCGCGGAGGCTTTCGGCGGCGTCCTCGTCCTTGCCGTCGCCACCCGAACAGCCGACCGCCACGAGCGCTACGAGCAGGACGACGAGCCGTATCACGCTCGTAGCCTATGCCGACCGAGGAGCGCGACCGCCGCCGCGGCGAGCAGGGCCGGCAGGGCGAGCACGACTGCCGCAGTCCGCACCCCGGCGGCCGAGGCGATCGCTCCGTCTATGAGGCTCGCAAACGGGCGCACACCGAGGAACGCGATCCCCCAGAGCGCCATGATCCGTCCGCGGTGGGCCTCCTCCACCTCGAGCTGAAGGCGGCTCGTTGCTGACGTGTTCGACGCGAGGTAGCCGAAGCCGGCGACGAAGAGGAGCAAGAACGCGAGCGGCAACCACGGCGTGAGCGCGAAGAGGAGCATCCCGCCGCCGAGCATCGTCAGCGTCGCCACCATCCGCCTGCGCGACCCTGCCGTCCGCCCGGCGAGGAACAGCGCGGCCGCCACCGCGCCCGCACCGAAGGCGCCAAGCAGGTAGCCGCCGACGGTCTCGTCGCGGCCGAACGCGTGCGCGAAGGCCGGGGCGAGCGCATTGACCGGATCGGACGCGAAGCCGACGACCGCGACGATGACGAGGAATGCGGCCAGACGGGGCTGCCGCACCACGAGCCGTAGACTCTCGCCGAGCCCCGACGAGCCCGCCTCGGCGCGAACCTGAGGCCGCGGCCTGGCAATGAGCACGGCGAATGCGAGCAGCACGTACGAGCCGGAGTTGACCGCGAAGGCCGTCGCGACGCCGAACTGGTCGATGACGAGCGCGGCTAGGCTCGGCCCGATCGCGCGCGCGAGGTTGTACGTCATCGAGTTGAGGGCGACCGCCGACGGGAGATCGTCGCGCGAGACCAGCGACGCCAGGAGCGCCTGCTGCGCGGGGAGCCCGAGCGCGATCAGCACACCGCTCGGGAACGCGATCGCGAGAACGACCCACTCGTTGGCCGCTCCGGCGAAGGCCAGCACGGCGAGCAGCGCCGCGAGCGCGGTCTGGCCCGACTGGACGGTGAGGAGCAGCCGGCGCCGGTCGAAGCGGTCGGCGGCGCTGCCGGTCCACGGGGCCAGCAGGAGGATCGGGCCGAACGTGGCGAACTGGAGCACACCGAGCAGGAGCGTCGAATGCGTCAGCCGGAAGATGAGCACGGACGCGGCGAGGTTCGAGAACCACGCTCCGGTGGCCGACGCGGCGTTGCCGAAGAAGTACGGCCCGAAGTTGCGCTGGCGCAGCAGCGCGAGGACGGCGGCCGGCCCCGTCTGCGGGCGGAGTTGCTCGGCCGCAGCCTCGGCCGAGGCATCGCTTGCGATGCCGGCTTCAGGATGCCGGGCTTCGCCCGGCATCCGTCTGAACCGACCGGTCGACCCGATCGAACACCAGAGCTGACGCCTCTAGGCCTACGCCCGCCCTGCCTTGTGCAGCTGCGCGTAGATGGAGCGCGCCGTCTTCGCCGGCATGCCCTCGACGCCCTCCAGCTCCTCCATCGACGCCCCGAGCACGCGCTCGACCGAGCCGAAGTGCTGGAGAAGCGCACGGCGCCGCACCGGCCCCACGCCCTCGAGCGTGTCGAAGATCGACTCCTTCGCCTTCGCGTCGCGCCGCTGGCGGTGGAATCCGAGCGCGAAGCGGTGGGCCTCGTCGCGGATCCGCTGCAGCAGCTGCAGCCCCGGCGAGTGGCGGTCGAGCCTGATCGGGTCGGGCCGGTCGGGGACGAAGACCTCCTCGTCCCGCTTGGCCAGTGAGATGACTGCGACACGCGGCAGGTCGAACGCCTGCAGCGCTGCCATCACGGCCGAGAGCTGACCCTTGCCGCCGTCGACCACGATCAGGTTCGGCGTGGCGGCGAACGACTCGTCGTACTCCTCATCTGCGACGTCGCGCATACGCGCGAAACGGCGCGCGACGACCTCGGCGAGCGCCGCGTAGTCGTCCTGCCCCTCCAGCCCGCGAACACCGAACTTGCGGTAATGCGCCTTCTTGGCGAGCGCGTCCTGGAACACGACCATCGAGCCGACCGGCGCCTCGGTCTGGATATTCGAGACGTCGTAGCACTCGATGCGGATCGGCAGGCTCTCGAGGTTGAGCGCCTCGCGGAGCTCCTCGAGGGCCTGCACCCGGCGCAGGCGCGTGCGCTCCGACTTCTCGGCGTCCGACTCGAGGGCGAGCTTCGCGTTCTGAGCCGCGAGCTCCTGGAGGCGCCGCTTCTCGCCGCGCGCAGGCGCCCGCACCTCGACGGTGCTCCCGCGCCGCTCGGAGAGAAACTCGGCCAGCGCGGCCGTGTCGCCGGCGTCGCGCGGGACGATGATCTGCGGCGGGACGCTCGGCGCCGAGCCGTAGTACGCGAGGATGAACGCCTCGAGGATCGTCGCCGGGTCTTGCCCGCCGACGTTCTCGAGGTGGAACCCGTAACGGTCGATCAGCTTCCCCTCGCGGAGCGGGAAGATCTGCACCGCGGCGCGGTCGCCGTCGACCGCGAGCCCGATCACGTCCACCGTGCCGACGGCGCGCTTGTCCGCGGCCTGCCGCTCGGCGAGCCGCTCGACGGCGAAGAGCCGGTTCCGATACCGGGCCGCGTCCTCGAAACGCACCTCGTCGGCGGCCTCCTTCATCTTCTGTTCCAGCTCCCGCATGATCGGCCGCGTGTTCCCGGAGAGGAACTCGATGACGCCTTCGATCACGTCGCGGTAGTCCTCCCTGGACACGTACTTCACGCAGGGCGCAAGGCAGCGCTCGATGTGGTAATCGAGGCACGGGATGCCCGAGTGCCGGCCCGGCTGCGGCCCCTCGCAGGGGCGGTAGCGGAAGACGCGGTTGAGCACGTCGAGCGTCTCGCGCACCTTCTTCGCGTTCGCGTACGGCCCGAAGTAGACGACGCCGCGCCGGTGCCGCTCGCGCGTGAACATGACCCGCGGGTACTCGTCGTCGACGGTCACGGCGATGTACGGGAACGACTTGTCGTCGCGGAGGCGGACATTGAATGGCGGCCGGTGCCGCTTGACGAGGTTCTGCTCGAGGTGCAGGGCCTCGACCTCGGTGTCGGTGACGATCACCTCGAGGTCGGCGACCCGCGGCAGCATCTGCGACTGCGTCCC
>JBKPFP010000263.1:0-5010 GCA_046744435.1 Actinomycetota bacterium
CCGTCAGATCGACCGTCAGGACTCCCACCGGAGGCGAGGGTAGCGGGAGAGCAGGGCGGCCTATCGACGCCGTCGGTCAGGCGGGGAGCGGTGGCCAATCAGTGCCCACACGCCCGAAAACACGGCCCAGGAAGGAGGCGGGATCACCGGCCCCGAAAGGCCCCGCGATCCCGCTCCTCTAGCCAGCTCCTGCCACCTCGGCCGACCTCCTGCCAGCACCCCGGAAATCCATGGTAAGGAGGGGGTCGACGGTTCGAGTCCGTCAGAGGGCTTGAAGAAAAGCCCCTGCAAACGGGCATATAGTGTTGCCTGCGAAGGCGTAAAGCGGACGCTTCGCGGGTACGAGACGGGTACATTTTGGGACTGGCTGGCACTCGCGGGCACGCGCGACGTCTCGCGACACAGCCTGGAACGTGCTCGAGACACTCGATCCCGACCACTCACTCGAAAAGTTCCTGCAAACAGACCGTCGGCGTTGCCCGCGCTGGCGCGACGCTGACTCCCTCCTTCGCCAGTGAAGTGCTCTACCAAGCTGAGCTACGTCACCCTCGCGGGCCGGGAGCCGCCCGCTGGCGCTCCCGAAGCTGTCGCTCGACGAGATCCCCGCCCCCGGTGATCGGGGCGGGGATTTCGCCGCCGCTGGAGCTAGCCGAGCCGTGTTTCCCTAATCGTCATCGTCGCCACCGCCGTCGAGGCAGGGGTCGCTCGCCGGCGACGACAGAGGCTTGTCGGCGGGAACGATCAACGTGGTCGTCCACGTCGCTGCTCGATTTGTCCTGGCAATGATCGGAACCCCCGGGGTTTCGACGTATGTCTCGCCCGGTCCGAGGTTGGTCGGCTTGCAGGTTGTCTGGGTGATCTTGAAGTGGCCCTTCTGGACTTGGAAGATCACCGGCCCTGGATGCGTATGCCAGCCCGAGCTGAAGGTGGGCTGGTCGGCAGAAGGCACGAACTCGGAACGGAAGACCCTGAGCCGGACCTCGTTCGGCGGGCCGCCGGTCGGGTGAGTGTCGGCCAGGACCGTGACTGAGACAGTCGCGACCGCGACGCCGACCCCTACGACGGCGGCGAGCATCACCAGCGCAAGCACGATCTTCTTGTTTGGCCGAAGTACCGTCATCTCTCCTCCTCTTTTCGATGCCGATCTGCTTCCGAGACGTCGCCTGCGGTGCCCGCTTCGAGCCTCGAGAGCGAGAGGCATTCGCTCAACTCGACGTGGAACGCCAGCGTGAGGACCTGCTCTGAGGTGAGCTCCATCCCGTGAGCCTCCCAGGCGTGTCGCTGGACGCGGTCAACGAGGTCCGCCTCGTGCCCGGCGCGGACCTCGAAACCACAGTCGCAGCGGAGTACGTTGTCCATGCTTCGCCTCACACCCGACGCTATGGAGCTGCTGCTACATGCAGGCAAATTCAGGGCAAGAGGACGGCTAGAGCGCGATGCGCCTCAAGGTCTCGCTACTGGGGCGGCTCACGCTCGAGGCCGACGGCATTGTCGTCGACGAGCAGCGCTTCCCGGGGCGGCAGGGCAGGCTCGTCTTCGCCTACCTCGTCTCCGAGCAGGGGAGGCCGGTGCCGCGAGACGAGCTAGCCGAGGCGCTCTGGGGTGAGAGCCCCCCGGCGACCTGGGAAAAGGCCCTGACCGTAATCGTGAGCAAGCTGCGCGTCCTGCTCGGACAGTGCGGCGTGGATGGAACGAAGGCCTTGACGAGCGCCTTCGGCTGCTACCGCCTCGACCTCCCGGAAGGAAGCTCGGTGGATGTGGTCGCCGCCGCGCGCGCCGCCGAGAAGGCGGAGAGCGCTCTGGCGGCGGACGACCTTGAGACCGCCGGGACGAACGCGACCCAGGCCGCCTCGCTGGCGCGACGACGCTTCCTGCCCGGCTCGAACGGAGCGTGGGTCGAGGGGAAGCGGCGTGAGCTGATCGAGATCCTCGGTCGTGCCTTGCTTTGCGGCTGCGATGCCTCCCTTCGTTCGGGCGACGCCGCCCAGGCTGTGAGGCTTGCGGGGGAGGCGGTCGCGCTCGAGCCGTTCCGGGAGACGGGCTACCGACATCTGATGGAGGCGCACGGCGCGGCCGGGAACAGGGGGGAGGCACTCCAGGTCTACGAACACTGTCGACGGCTGCTCGCGGACGAGCTCGGCGCCTACCCGTCGCCGGAGACGGAGTCGCTCTATCGCGAGCTGCTCCAAGCAGCCCCTCGGCCCGTCTCTGTCCTCAGGAAGGAACCCGAGGTCGGACAGGCGGCTCGTGTTGAGCTTCCACCGTTTGCCCCTCAGGAGCCTCGCCGACGTCCGATGTTCGGGCGCCGTCGCGTGCTCGCCGCCGCAGGGGCGCTCGTGCTCGCGGGCGCGATTGCCGCCGCCGTAGTCCAGCTCACTTCCAGTGACGGCTCGCGGGTCGTCGTGGCTCCGAACTCCGTCGCTGTGATCGACCCGGAGACGAACCGCGTCGTCGGGTATGTGCCGGTCGGCGCCCGCCCGACGGCGGTAGCGGTCGGCCAAGGCGGGGTCTGGGTCGCGAACGCAGACGACGGCACCGTGTCCAGAATCGACCCCACCACGAGACAGGTCGTAAAGACGATCGGGATCGGCGCCCCCGCGATCGATCTCGCGATCGAGAGCGACGCGGTCTGGGTCGCGAACGGCACCGACGGGACCGTCTCGCGCATCGATCCTCGCGAGAACGCCGTCACCGAGACCCTCGACCTGCGCGGCTCGAATAGCCTCCTGCCCCACGCAATCTACGGCGTGGCAGCCGACGCCGAGTCGGTCTGGGTCGCCGCGTGGAGGCAGAGCCTGCTACGGATCGACCCGCGAACGAACCGCGTCGTCGCGAGGATCGACACTGAAGACACTCCGATCGGGGTCGCCCTCGGCGAAGGCGCCGTGTGGACCGCGACCGTCGGAGAGAGGGCTCTCCGCGTCGAGCCGAGCTCGAACGCGATCACCGCGCGGGTCGCGACTGCCTTTCCTGTTGCGATCGCCGCCGGCGAGAGCGGCCTCTGGGTTGCCGCACTCCCCGACGCCGTCTGGCGCATCAACCCAGCAACCGGCACAGTCACGCACACGATCCCAGTCGGAGCGTCTCCTCTCGGTGTCTCCGCGACTAGCGGCTCGGTCTGGGTCGCGAACGGGGGCGACGGCACCGTCACGCGGATCGACCCGCGAACGAACCGCGTCGTCGCGACGATCGAGCTTGGCTACACGCCCACCGCTGTGAGCGCCGGTGAGGGCGCCGTCTGGGTCTCGGTCCAACGCGAGCCGGCTACCTGACCGTCGACGGGATGTTCGTGATCGTGCCGGCGATGATCTGCCGTCGGATGCGGTCGACCTCGCGGATCAGCGATCGCGGCACTTTGGGGCTGAACCTGCCGAGGGCAACGGCGCCCTCTCGGAGCCCGAGGACGCTCGCCCGGCCGCCCCGGAACCTTCCCTGCCTCGCCGTCCGGATCACCTCGAACACGGCTGGGCTTCCCCGCTTGAGCGCGCTCGTCAGGATGTGCGGCCCGAGTGAGGACTGGTCGACGTCTACGCCGATACCCCAGACGCCTCGCCGCTTTGCGGCCTCGAGGGCGCCGAACCCGCAGTACCCGGCGACGTTGAAGACGACCCCCGAGCCTTTCGCGATCTGGCCCAGCGCTAGCGTCCGGCACTTGGTGCGGTCTATGAAGCTCTCGGAGTAGCCGTTCAGGGTCGCGACCTTCGGATTCGCTCTCCTGGCGCCCGCCCGGTAGCCGGCGATGAACGCGTCGACTGGTGGGATCTTGATCCCGCCTACCGCGCTGACGACATCCCTGCCCGGGCGAGGCTGCTCGATCCGGGCCGCGAGGTAGCCGACCAGATAGCCGACCTCCTGCTCCGCAAAGCCGACGCCCCAGAGGTTCCTCGGCGTGCCTGCCGGCACGGTGTGCACGTCGAGAACGGCAAACCGGCTGTTCCGGAATTTCCGTGCGAGGATCTCCATCGGGGCGACCTGGGAGCCACCGACCCCGATGATCAGGTCGTACTTCTGGCGTGCGAGGGAGCGAAGGCTCGGCGCGAACCCCTCCCTCGGGCTCGGCACGAGCACCTTCCCCTGCACGCCCAGCTCGCGATCGGCCCGCTCGAGGCCGCCGTAGAAGAACGCGTCCGCTGCGAGCTGGGGGTCGAGGACGAGCCCGACCCGGAACGGCTCGCGGGCAGCGCCGCTCATACTGGCCGGACCGAGTGCGAGGCTCACGATCAAGAGCCCGAGCAGCGACGCTACGCGCTTCAACGCGCGCTCCTCCGGATTGCGGGCGCGCCGAGCAGCAGCGGGCCGCGCGACCGAGCGAGGGAACAGCGCACCTCTGCCAACGCCAGGTCGCGCCCAACGACCACCTGCGGCCACGCGGTTCATTCATCGAATTGTGCAACCCATCCGGGAACAGCACCAGAGCGCGAAAGGCCCGTTTGCGGCCAACTGCCGAACGCTCTGGTGCTCTCTCCCTCCAGACGCCCGGTCTGTCACGGTCCACGGGCGAAGCGGGACGCGCCGAAAATGATGTCTGTTTAGAAAACAGACAACACGGCGCGGGTACGAGACGGGTGCATCAGCCTGGGCACGCGCGGGCACGGCCGACACGCCTCGAAGGGCGGATTTGCAGGAGAAATGGTAAGGAGGGGGTCGACGGTTCGAGTCCGTCAGAGGGCTTCAGTCTTTCGCCTGCTTATGAGGCGGTTGCGTTCTCTAGACGGGCGACCATTGGCGATCGCGACGTCCACACAGCGTCCACGGCGTGGACGTTGACTGCGTCAGAGCCTGTGAAGGCGTCGAGGAGGTTGATGGCGTGGTCGCGGCCGTCGCGGGCGAGGTGGCCGTAGTGGCGGTCGATCATCGTCAGGCTGGCACCCATGTAGCGGGAAAGGTCGAAGTGGAGATGCCGGCGCTTAGGGCGAAGGTCGCGAAGGTGTGGCGCAGATCGTAGACGCGCCGCAGCGGTGTGATTCCGGCGGCGAGCTGGGCGGGTTTCCAGTCGCGGTTGCGGAAGTT
>JBKPFP010000093.1:0-7882 GCA_046744435.1 Actinomycetota bacterium
ACGGAGCCAGAGCGCCTCCCGGACCGTCGACCACTGGAGGGTCCGCTGCTCGCGCCACACGAGGATGGCCACGAGCACGAACTGCCAGATCAGACCGGCGGTGAGCAAGAGGAGCAGCGCCTTCGCCATCGGCACGTTTCCATCACCGCCGAACTCGTCTTCGAGGGCGGGAGCGACGAGCCATGCCAGCGTCGCCATCGGGAGGGCCGCGGCTGCCCAGACAGCCAGGATTCGCAGAACCGAGTACTGCGGAATCTCGACCGCGGCCGCGGCTTCGGGATGCGAGGCAGTTTCTCGGGCGTCCGAGGGAAGCGCCACGTCCGTTCGAATCCTCCCACGTTTCGTTAGCCGCGCCAACGCGCGAAGGCTGAGCGTCGGTTACTCGTGTAAGAGCTTCGCCCGTGGTGATCTCGATGAAGCGCTGGTCTGCGCCTGCGGCACGCTTGCAATCCGAGCGCGGTGGGCAGACGCCGAACCCGTCAGGCTTGGGGGCGTGGTGGAGGACTCCCTGTGATCGCCTGGACGCTTGGCGGAGGATCGGAAAACTGATGCAAAACGAGACTGATGGCGTTGATCGTCTTCCTGGCGAACTCCTGGAGCGTCAGGCGCTCGTTCACGCAGGGATCGACAGAGAAGTGCGGGGTGACGTCGATGAAGGGTTCCGGACCGGTCTTCTTGACGTAGAGCCGCGTCAGCTCGGCGCCGGGACGGAGCACGCCGCGTGGAGGCCTCCGAGTCATTCGCCGGAAGATGCAATCGACCGGCTCGCCCAAGTCGTACGCCACCGGTCAGGAACTGGGACTACCGGATGGATGGCTCGGTGCCGGTCGGTCCGTGACAGCTCGTCCAGCACCCAGAGGACGTGACGCTCAAGGTTCCGCTTCCCGCTTACGTACGGCTGGCATCGCCGCACCTTCGCGACGTCTGCGCGGCTCACTCCCGGGAGCTTTGTCCTGAGCGAGTCGTTGAATCTCTGCCTGGAATCCGCAATTGGGAAGTAGACGAGCCGCTCCTTCGACGCCGAGAGATTGGGTGTGCGACCGCGCTTGTAAAGCGTCCAGGCGATGTGGTCGAGCGAGCAACGAAAGTTGTAGACCGCAGCGCCGAGCAACAACCCCAGAGCGGGGGGAACGGATTGGCGACCTCGGCCACCGAGACCACGATGCAGTGCGACCGCGACTTGTACTCGTGGCTCAGCTGCATAGGCAGCCGCCCCGGGTGGGTTTGTGCGAACTGGTTGACGTTGTCGGCGAGGACGCTCGCATCGCTGTCAGGCGGGTCGGCTGGCGAGCCGTCCGAGCAGGAGCCTGAATCGGGAAGGTCATCCGTCCTCTGTCTCCGGGACCGGACGGCGACGGGAGCTTAACTCGCTGGCCTCGACACCGTAACGACCTCGACCTCTTGGTGCCGGAGGTCGAGGTCGCTGTCGACCCTCGCCTTTGTGATCGCGGACGTCTTCGCCCTCCGCCCCGAGGCGTCTGCAGCAGCTGCCGAGTAGCCGGGGACTAGCTCGGGCGAGACCGGAAGCAGGTTGCCGCTGGCAATCGGCGGCGACACCCCTGGGCGGTGGAACCACCGGCGGTCGGCAGCTCGAATCGTGAACGCGTTGAAGTTCGCTGCGTGATCCCGCGTTCCAGCTACCCTCGCGTGATCATCGTCCGGCAGGTCCGACCAGGTCATCAGCACGACACCGGTAGGCGAAACGGGAAGACGGATCTCGATCGAGTTGAGGACGCCGAACTCGGTGATGTCCTCCGCGTGAGGGCTTCGGGCACGAGCGCCCGTCCACAAGACGAGCGGCTGGTCGGAGGTTGCGATCCACGGCCGGTCGAACTCGACGAGCGTCCAGTGCATCGAGGCGAAGACGGCCGTACCCGTCACGGCGGTGGAGAGCATTATTCCGAGCCGGTGGGTGTCGCTCCTCAGCCGCTCGTTGAACTGCTCGACTTCTTCGGCGCTGAGCGTCGTCGGATTGTTAGCGTCGAAAATCGAGTTCCGGACGTTCGCGCACCCGCGGGCGCGAATGCTCGCCGTCGTCGAGGAGCGCGGACTGCGCCGCGCGTACGCCCATCACCCGCTCGTCTGGCAGATCGCGGGATTCGAGCGCTAGGCGTCGTTAGAGCACATCTGCCCCTGGACGCCTGTGGCCGGTGCGGCCCGCACTTCTCTCGGAGCGTCCCCATATGTCTCAGGCAGGTCGCCGCGAATCGTTGCTAGTTCGCGCCGTGCCGCGCGATCCGCTTCTACGAACGGCTGGGGCTGCGATTCCCGGACGACACCGACGCTGAAGGGCACGGACATGCCGAAACGACCCTTCCTGGAGGCCTTCGATTCACGCTCGATACCGAAGCGTCGATTCGGTCGTTCGACCCGGCGTGGACTCCACCGTCGGGCGGACACCGCCTCGCAATCGCGTTCCGCTGCGAATCCCCGGCGGACGTCGATCGCGCCTAACAAGAACTGCTCGACAGGGGCGCGAGGGCTCACACGCCGCCGTGGGACGCGTTCTGGGGGCAGCGGTATGCGCAGGTAGAGGATCCCGACGGTGCGGTCGTCGACCTATTCGCACCCGGCACGGGATGACATGAACAAGCGAGTTCGATCTAGAGCCTGATCTCGATCCCGTGGTGTGTAAATCCACGGATCGACCCCCGTTGCTCCAGTCCTTTAAGCACCGCTCCAGGTCGGCGATCATGAAGCTGTGTCACGGGAACTTCCGTCCGGCACCGTCACGTTTCTCTTCACCGACATCGAGGGGTCGACGAGGCTCTTGCACGAGCTTGGTGCCGACGCGTACGCGCGGGCGCTGAGCGAGCACCGGCGCGTTCTTCGCGCCGCGTTCTCAGCGCACGGCGGCGTCGAGGTCGACACGCAGGGTGACGCCTTCTTCGTCGCCTTCCCGAACGCACCGAATGCAGTCGGTGCCGCCGAGGCCGCGCAGGAGGCGCTCGCTTCCGGCCCGGTGCGAGTGCGTATGGGACTGCACACAGGGATGCCGAAACTGGCCGAGGAGGGCTACGTGGGCGGCGACGTGCACCTGGGCGCCCGTATCGCCGCGGCGGGGCACGGCGGCCAGGTGCTGCTCTCGAAGGCGACCCGCGAGCTCGTCGACCACGACGTATCCGACCTTGGAGAGCACCGGTTGAAGGACTTCACCGAGCGGGTCTGGCTCTTCCAGCTCGGCTCGGAGCGCTTCCCGCCCCTCAAGACGATCTCGAACACGAACTTGCCCCGGCCGGCCAGCTCGTTCATCGGCCGCGAGCGGGAGGTCGAGGAGCTCACAGCGCTGCTCCGAGACGGGGCCCGCCTGCTGACCCTGACCGGTGCCGGCGGCTCGGGCAAGACCAGGCTGGCGATTGAGACCGCGGCCGAGCTGGTGCCGGAGTTCAAGAACGGGGTCTTCTGGGTCGGCTTAGCGGCGCTGCGCGACCCCGGCCTCGTTCTCGACACGATCGCGCAGACGCTCGGCGCCACGGACGGCCTTGCCGACCACATCGGCGAGCGCGAGCTGATGCTTCTGCTCGACAACCTCGAACAGGTGGTCGAGGCTGCGCCCGAACTGGCGTCGCTGGTCGAGTCTTGCCCCAACCTCAAGCTGCTGGTCACGAGCCGCGAGCTCTTACGCGTGCGTGGGGAGATCGAGTATGCCGTCCCGCCGCTCACAGAGCCCGAGGCGGTCGCGCTCTTCTGTGAGCGAGCCCAGCTCCACACCGACGAGACGATCGCGGAGCTCTGCCGCTCGCTCGATAACCTTCCCCTCGCCGTCGAACTGGCCGCCGCCCGCACGAGCGTGCTGTCGCCCGCTCAGATCTTGAAGCGGCTCTCGCAGCGCCTCGACCTGCTCAAAGGAGGGAGAGATGCCGAGGCGCGCCAGCAGACGCTCCGAGCGGCGATCGAGTGGAGCTACGAGCTGCTCGAGAAGAAAGAGCAGCGTCTGTTCGCCCGCCTCGCCGTGTTCGCGGGCGGCTGCACGCTCGAGGCGGCCGAGCAAGTCGCCGGGGCCGAGCTCGACACTGTCCAGTCGCTGGTCGACAAGAGCCTCGTCCGCCACACCGCCGAGCGCTTCTGGATGCTGGAGACGATCCGTGAGTACGCGGCCGAACGGCTCGAAGAATCAGACGAAGCCGAGGAGCTAGGCCGCCGTCACAGCGAGTACGTTCTTGCCGTCGCGGAGGAAGCGGAGCCGCACCTGCGCGAGAGCGAGGAGTCGAGCGAATGGCTCGACCGCCTGGAAGCCGAGCAGGACAACGTCCGCGCCGCCCTCGATCACCTCGAGAGCACAGGCGAGCACGAGCTCGCGTTGCGTCTGGCAGCGGCCGTGTGGTGGTTCTGGTCGTTGAGGGGGAATCTGCCGGAAGGACGGCGCCGTCTCGAGCGTGCGCTCGCCGGCGACGACCGACCGACTGCGACGCGCGCCTACGCCCTCTTGGGAGCGGCGGACCTCGCGGTTGACATGGGCGACAAGGACACCGCGAGACTGCGGGGAGAAGAAGCGCTCGCACGTTTCCGCGCGCTCGGCGAGCAATGGGGGGCCGCCTACGCCCTCCTTATCCTCGGCCTCACCTTCGCGTTCGAGGATGACTGGCCGAATGCGCGGCCGCGATTCGCCGAGAGCGTGCGCATCTTCGGCGAGCTCGGCGACGAGCACTGGACACTACAGGCGACTCGGCGCCTTGCTTGGAGCTATGAGGAGCTCGGTGACGTCGACCATGCCCGACTGCTCCAGGAGGACATCCTCCGCCGGGCGCGCGCGTCCGGCGACGAGTTTCTCGAGGCGAAGGCGTTGAGCGTGCTCGCGCAGTACGCCCTCGACGCGGGCCAGGTCGACGAGGCCGTCATCTCCAACCTCCAAGAGGCGCATCGCTTCTATCGCGGCCGGCGCAGCCACGCCGATCGGTATTGGCATGCGATCCTCGTCTCCCGATTCGGGCGGGCTCTCGCGCTGAAGGGCCGGACGGCGGCGGCGGCCCACCTCCTTGCCTGTTTCGAGTCCCTGGTCGAGGACATGGGCCGCGAATTCGGTACCGGACAGGTCGAATCGTGGGTTGCGAGAATGAACGACGAGACACTGGCCGTGATTCGCGCTGGGCTCGACGAAACCGTCGTCGCCAAGGCCTGGGAGGAAGGCCGGAAGCTGACCGCCGACGAGGCCGTCGGGCTTGCCCTCGACTCGCTCGGAGCTGCTGCCGCTACAGCCGGATCTCGATCTCGTGAGGTGTAAATTCACGGATCGACCCCCGTCGCTCCCGTAAAAACCTGCAAATTGGCTTCCTTTACTGGCGCTCCAGGGCGTGCGAAACCGTCGCCTCTTTCGATTCCCGCGCATACCCCGAATGGGAATCGGCCTGAGATCGCCGTGAATCTCCTTTCCGGAAAGAGCGGAGGGAGCGCGGCGCCGAAGCGCCGCGCTCCGATCGGAACTACGCCGCGGGGGCTGGCGCCGCGCCGGGCACGCTCTCGCTGGAGAGCCGCCGCACGAGGAAGCCGCTAACCACTGCGAACCACAACAGCATGACTGTCGTGGGGACGAACCGCGCATAGGCACCGTCCACCGCCCAGAAGCCGTCGCCGGCCCAGGTTGTCGTCGCCAGCAGAACCAGCACCATCGCCGTCACTCCTGCCCCGAAGGCTCGGTTCGAGATGAGTCCCGCGCGATGAAGCCCGAACGATCCGGCCATGATCAACATCGCGGTCGGGAACCAGAAAAGGGACGTCAGGACCCACGTGAGGTCGTGGAGCCCAGAGGTGACGTCGGAGTTGCCCGAGCCTGCGATTGAGTACGCGAGGCCCGCACGCAGCGAGATCAGCACAAAGTAGACAGCGGCGACGGCTGCGCCGGCTGAGCTCGCCGCCGTCCCCCAGCCGCCCTTGCCCGCATCACGCAGCACGCTCGCGATCGCGGCCGCGAACCACGTCAGGTTCAGGATCCCGAAGCCGGTGATGACCGTCGCGATCAGGATCCTCGTGCTGTCGCCGTCGTAGTACGAGACGAGCTCGTCGGTCGCGGCACCCACCTTCGGCTGCATGCCGTAGAAGATGTACGCGACGATGAAGAGCAGTGCGGCGGCGATGCCGCTCGCTCGCCAGTTCTTCTCCCAATTCACCATCGTGAACCTCCTTTTCGAGTGACTTCTTTCGTGTCTCCAGGATCGCGCGCGTGCACAAGGCCCTATTCGCGCTGCGTCCGCCAGGGCAAGCGCCGTAGTTCCTGAGCAAGCGCCTCGGCGCCGGACCCTCCATGACGCTGTGCCCAGAGCTTGAGCCACGCGTCATCGTCCAGGAAGAACTTCCAGTCGCTGGTCACTGCCTGCCTGATCAACAGGAACGGCACCGGCGATGTGAACGGCAGGAAGCTCGGGTTGTAAATCGCGCCCGCCTCGTTGCCTTCGTAGGACCCTCCCATCACGAATCCATCAGCCACATAGGACGGAACCGCAAGATCCTGCAGGACGTGGTCAAAGAAGTCCCCTGCCTGATCCGGGGACAAGTCGATGAAGACGACGACGATCGCCTTGTAAAGCGCGTCGTCGCCGGTCGGTTGAGCGCCAATGAAGAGTCTCTGGTAACCGCTGACGAGATCGACGACCTCCGGCACGCTGCGGTGGCCGACATGCTCGGGAGCGAGCCACAGCGTCTTGCGGTCCAAGGACTCGGGCACGAAGGGACAGACAGGCCCAGCGCGGCCGAGATCCTTGTGAGGTCGGACGATGAAGCTCTTGATCCAGCCCGCGACGGTTTGAAGCGCATCGAGATCGCCTTGCGGGAGTGCGCTCGTTCTGCTGACGTCCTCGAGATCCTCGACCAGAAAGAGATTCGTAGTCTGTGCTGGCCTGGTCTGTGCTGGCATCGAACCCTCCTCGGCTCGCGCAAGACCCCCTTGTGATGGACGGTAGTTCTTTGGCGTCAGCGAGTCCAGCCACGGTTCGTCCGGCGCGCAAACCGTGCGGACCCAGGTAAGCCGGTACACACCTACTTGTGTTCCCGGTAGGCGAGCGGCGACCGCGGTCCACCACACACGTACTGCACAGGCCCTACCGGGTGGTAGCCGGTCGCAGCCGGTCACAGCCGGTTCGACGCACGACGAAACGCCTGCTCTAGCCGGGGAGCAGCGCCCGTCCGCTGGGGTCGAGGTTGTCGTCGTGGTGGTCGTGCGTAAGCAGGATGGCGTCGATTCGCCCGAGCGCGGACGCTGGGACTGACGGGCCGGCCAGTTTCACGGAGCCCGTCCCCCAGCCGAAGCGTACTTCCGGCCCGGTGGATCGAACGTGGGATCGGTGAGGAGTCGCCAGCCGTCGACGGCGATCAGCGCGGTCGGCCCGCCGATGTGCGTGATGCGGACCTCGGTCACGCCGTGCTCGGCGCTCGGTGCTCGGCAGCCCAGGACGCGGCGTGTTCGACCGCCCAGGACAGGGCGTAGTCGGCGATCTCCTCCCAGTCGGTCTGCGAGGGCATGAGGTGCGCGCGCCCCTCGTACTCGACGACCTCGGTGATCGTGCCCTCCGCCTTGTAGTGCTTCGCGTTCGAGCGCTGGATCGAGGGAGGCATGAGGTGATCCTCGCTGCCGGAAATGAAGAGCAGTGGCGCCCGGTTCGGGTTCTCGTAGTTCACGTGCGTGTCGTCGGGCCCCGGATGGATGTTCGCGAGCGCACTGCTCCAGAACACGCGGCCCGACGCGGGGATGTGGTAGCGCTCGTAGAGCCGCCGTGCTTCCTCCTCGCTGAAGGTGTTCGTGAACACGTACCGCCACTGCTCGAAGGTGAACCCGACGGCCTTGTGCCGGTTGGCGGGGTTTTTAAGGATGGGGAAGCTCGACCTGATCTGTGACAGCGGCACGCGCTTGACGCCCTCGGTCGGCGCCGAGTTGATCGCGACGCCGGCGGCG
>JBKPFP010000366.1:0-5019 GCA_046744435.1 Actinomycetota bacterium
GCTGTACGCTCTTCTCTGTGTCCTCGTAGACCTCGTACTCGCGCAGGCGTCCCCAGGACATCCGGCCCCAGATCACGTAGCGGTTCTCCCACACGATCTCGCCGGCGGGCGACTTCAGGTGGATCGGGCCGCGCACGACGAGCGTCGTGTTCCAGGGCGGCCCTTGGGCGATGACCTCGTCGGGAAAGATCTGCAGGCCGACGTGGACGAAGCGCTGGAGCCAGCGCTCGAGGTCCTCCTTGCCCTGGAGCTCCGTCGCCCAGGAGCTCGAGCCCGGGAAGCGGAAGCGGACGTCCTCGGCGACCTTGTCCAGCTGGGCGTGGTAGTCGCCGGCGCGCACGCGCGCCATGTCGCGCGCGAGCATCCTCTTGGCCAGCCACGACTGCATGGTTGCCTCCTCAGGTGGTTGATGTATTACTTACCGTCGGGTAACTTAGCATATAAGTTACTCTCCGGTAACAATGACTCGCCCGCGCCGCATGAGGCTTCCCCCCGACGAGCGTCGCGCACTGATCGAGGACGCGGCGGCGCGGCTCTTCGCCGAGCACGGCTACGCGGCCACCCGACTGGACGAGGTCGCGGCCGCCGGACACGTCACCAAGCCTGTCCTCTACCGCCACTTCGACTCGAAGAAGAACCTCTACCTCGCCCTCCTCGCCAAGCACCGCGCCCTGCTCCCGCGCTTCGTCGAGCCCACCGCGACGGGCGAGCCGTTCCTCGAGCGCCTGCCGTCGCTCCTCGACGCCTGGTTCGCGTACGTGCAGGAGCAGCCCTACGCCTGGCACATGATCTTTCGCGACACGACCGGCGACCCCGAGATCCAGGCCTTCCGCCGCGAAACGCAGGCGACCGCGCGCGCCCTCCTGGGCGCGCTCCTGCAAGCGCAGCCCGAGCTCTCGATTCCGGAGCAGGAGCTCGAGCCGATGGCCGAGCTTCTGCGAAGCGCCATGGTGGGACTTACGCTGTGGTGGCTCGACCACTCCGAGGTGCCCCGCCCAGTCATCGTCGGCCTTGTTACGCGAACCTGGCAAGGCGTCCTCGAGCCTGCGCAGCGGTAGTCGCACCGGTGCTGCTCGGCGCCCAGAAGCCCGATCCCGATGATCCGCGTGCCGCCCGCGACAACGCGAACACGATCTAACCTTGCGTGCAACGGTCGGAGACCCATTCGGACGGTGGACAGGCGCCGAGGGCGGGTGATCCCGATCGATGCACGTGCCGAACCGACTCACCGGACTCAGCCGAGCTATCGAGAACACCGGCGACCGACATCGAGTAGTCGTGGTCGGCGGCGGCTTCGGCGGACTCCAGGCCGCCCTGAAACTCCGGCGGGCACCGGTGGAGCTGACACTCGTCGATCGCCGGAACTTCCATCTCTTCCAACCGCTCACCTACCAGGTCGCGACCGGCGCGCTCTCGCCCGGCGAGATCGCGTATCCGCTGCGCGCGATCTTCAAGCGTCACCGCAACGTCCGCGTCGTGCTGGCCGAGGTCGCCGATTTCGACCTCCGGGCGCGCGAGTTGCACCTCCGCCAGGTCGGCGGAGTGCCCGCGCCAAGGACGATCGCCTACGACACCCTGATCGTTGCCGGCGGCTCACGCTACTCGTACTTCGGCTACGACGAGTGGGGTGACCACGCTGCCGAGGTAAAGTCGCTCGAGAGCGCGCTCACCGTACGCAGTCGCCTCCTAAGCGCCTTCGAGTCGGCCGAGCAGGAGCCCGACCCCGAACAGCGCGCGGCCTGGCTCACCTTCGTCGTCGTCGGCGCCGGACCCACCGGCGTGGAGATGGCTGGGCAGATCGCCGAGCTCGCTCGCGACACGCTCCGCCGCGACTTCCGCAAGATCGATCCGCGCGCGGGTCGCATCCTCCTCATCGAGGCAGCAGACCGTGTGCTCACCACCTTCCCACCCTCGCTCTCGGCAAAGGCCGAGCGATCGCTGCAACGGCTCGGCGTCACCGTCCTCGTGCATCGCACCGTGACCGGCGTGGACGGCGAGGGGGTAACGATCGACGACGACGAAGGCAAGCCAGAACGCATCCCCAGCCGCACAATCATCTGGGCCGCCGGCGTCACCGCCTCCAGCCTCGCGTTCCGCCTCAGCGAGCTCAGCGGCGCTGAGCAGGACCACGCCGGACGCGTCACCGTCGAGCCAGACCTCACACTGCCCGGACACCCGGAAGTGTTCGCGCTAGGCGACATGGTCCGCGTGCGCGGCACCGGCGGCGCACCGGTAGTCCTTCCCGGCGTGGCGCCCGTCGCAATGCAGCAGGGTCGCTACGCGGCCAAGCTGATACGCGCCCGGATGCGCGGCCGAGCGACGCAGCCGTTCCGCTACCGCGACAAGGGCAACCTCGCGACCATCGGCCGTGCCGCCGGCGTCGCCGACATCAAGGGCCTCAAGCTCAGCGGCTTCATCGCCTGGATCACATGGCTCGTCGTCCACCTCTGGTATCTCATCGGCTTCCAAAACCGGGTTCTCGTGTTCATTCGCTGGTCGTTCAGCTTCGCGACGCACGGCCGAGGAGCCCGGCTAATCACCGAGCCGCGATTGGCCAACACCGTGCCCGTGTCCGAGGTACGACCTCGTAGGCGCGGCGCAGAGCCGAAGACGCAGGAGGATGCTGTCTCCGATGACCTTCTCGAAGCTGTCCGCGCAGCGGCGGCGCTGCCGCTGGCGCGGGACGAGCGCTCACAGCGGATCGCCGATCTTGTACGCGCCGCGACCGGCCGCCGCTGGGTCGGTGTCTACGAGGTCACGCCCACGGAGGTCGTCAACCTCGCCTGGAGCGGACCTTCGCCTCCCGCTCACTCCCGCTTCCCCGCCGTGCGCGGGTTGACCGGGGCGGCGATCAGAGCGCGCGAGACCGTCGTCTCGAACGACGTCGCACGCGACCGACGCTACCTCACGGCGCTCGCGTCCACCGGCTCGGAGCTGATCGTGCCCGTGACCGTCGGCGAGCACGTGGTGGGAACACTCGATGTCGAGGACGAGCGCACGGACGCGTTCGGCGACGACGATCGGCGCCTGTTCGAGCGCATCGCCGGCGAGCTGGGTCCGCTCTACGTCTAACCCGACCCCGAGCAGCAGGCGGCCGACGTCGTGATCACGATGGGCTGCGGCGATGCCGGCCCGCTCCGCGCGGGCAAGTACGACGAGGACTGGCAGCTCGACGCCCCGCCGGACAAAGCGCATCGAGGCAGTACTCGCGGAGCTCGTCCCACCGGATGAGTCCGCCGCGGAGTGGTAGAGGCCGTCTTAGTGGTCTGGCTCGCGCGCACGTATGTGATGTTCGACCACACGTGCCCCTCCGCAGAAAGCGCGGCGAGGTCGGCATCGGGGCGGACGACTGCGTCTCGTCCCGAGCGAGCGCGTGCTCGACGTCAGCGAAGCCGCCCGCTTATCGCGGAAAGGCGGGGGCGCCGGCACGACGCCGCGCGTCTGCTTGGGAGGCGTGTATCCACGTGGGAGCGCCCGCGAACTCGCGATGCGCAGAGCCATTTAGCATTTGTCTGGGTCGAGCAACGCGAGAGGAGGCGGCCATGGCGCGGATCGACGAGATCGTCGACGGGATCTACCGGATCTCAACAACGTTCGACTCGGACGGCGTCGACTTCCAGTTCAACCAGTTCCTGATCGACGACGAGCGCCCGGCGCTCATCCACACCGGGATGTACGCCATGTACGACGACGTCCGCACCGCCGTCGAAGAGGTGCTGGACCCCGGCAGGCTCGCGTACGTGATCCTGCTGCACTTCGAGTCCGACGAGTGCGGAGGGATGGACCGATTTCTTGAGGGCGCTCCCGACTCGGCTCTGGCGTGCAGCGCGGCGAGCGTGCAGTTGAACCTGAGCGGCTGGAACTACCGCGGCCGCGTGGAGGGCCACCAGGACGGCGAACTGATCAAACTCGGCAGGCACAAGCTGCGCTTCCTCGAGACACCGCATGTCCACCACTGGGACTCGATGATGCTCTTCGATGAGACGACGAAGAGCGTGTTCCCCTCGGACCTCTTCATCCAGCCGGGAGACCAGCCCCCGGTTGTGACCGAGCGCCTCGGCGGCGAGATGTGCCGCTTCTACCGGGAGATTGGGATCTTCGCCCACGAGGACCCGGTCCGCCACGTAGTGGACCGGATCCAGCGACTGGACCCGGACTGGATACACGGCATGCACGGCGGGAGCCTTCCGCGCGAGACGATCCCCTCCTTCGTGCGCGCCCTACGGGAGGAGCCGTTCGCGTACCAGGGGAAGGTGCTCGGGCGTGAACTCCCTACCGAAACCGGAGCCGCGCAACCGTTGACCGGCTGACGAGCCCGCTCGAGGAAGCGCCGCGGGGGTGCCTGCGCCATGCGCTCGGACGAAGAGGGATCAGCGGATGTCCTTCCTTGGCTTCTCGGTCCAGCGCAGGTTGAGGTGATCGCTCCCGCTATCCGGTGATTTCGGCAGCGCACGACGGGGAGGGGCGCACTGCCGCGACGGACGAGCATCTGCACGTCTCGAGATCCGCGCGACCCGGAGCACGATCGCAGTCGCGGACGATTAGTCTGGCAGTGCCGGTCGGTCACACTCTCTGGACGACAGAGAGGAGAAGAAATGAGCGAGCGCGACGGCTATGAACCGGGCGTGCCCGTCCCCGAGGCGAGGACGCAGACCCGAGAGAGGCTCCCGTGCTGGGTCACTGCGGCCCTACCCGACCCCGGAGGCGCGGCGTCCACGGTGAGCCAGCTCCTGATCGCTTCGCAGGGGACCTGACATGGCCACCACCGAGACGGCTTGGCGGGACCTGAGGGCGGCTCTGGAGGGCGAGGTCGTCCTCCCCGGCTCCCCGCGATACGACGAGGTTCGCAGGCCGCAGATCCCGCGCTTCCATGACGTCCGTCCGCAGGCCGTGGTGCTGTGCCGGACGCCCGAGGACGTGGTCGAGGCGATCGCGTTCGCGCGTCGCTCGGGTATCGAGGTCGCGGTGCGGAGCGGAGGGCACGACTTCGCTGGGCGCTCGTCTGGCCCCGGGATGGTG
>JBKPFP010000106.1:0-1813 GCA_046744435.1 Actinomycetota bacterium
CGCGTCGACCGCCTGCTCGACCCACAGGCGGCCCGGCGGCGAGAGGAGCTGCTCGAGGTCGCCCGCGCCGTCTACCGGGACCCGGAGTTCGTCCCGAGCGAGGCGGCGGGCGTGCTGATGGGCATCGCGGCCGAGCGCTCCAACGAGGCGAAGGAGCGCGCGCTCGAGGAGAACGAGCAGCTCGACCTGCCTGCGCGAGAGGCGGAGCAGCGCGTCCGCCGCGCGGCCCGCGGCGCGGAGCGCGAGGAGCTGCTCACCTGCCTCGAGGAGCTCGCGGCCTGGTACCGCGACCTCGTCGTCGTCGCCGCCGGCGCCGAGGCGGCGGTGGTGCACGTCGACCGGCTCGAGCAGCTGCGCGAGGACGGCGTGCGCGAGCGGATGGCCGGCGCCGAGGCTGCCGCCGAGGCGGTTCGCGAGACGTGGCGCCTCTACGAGGAGCTGCAGCTGCAGGCCGGCCTGATGCTCGAGGCTCTCTTCGTGAGGTTGAGGAGAGAGCTCGCGGTGCCGATAGTGCCCGTAGAACAATGAGCCTCTGGCCGTTCTCCTACCCGCCGGATCACCGCGTCTTCACGACGCGCTTCGTCCTGGAGGAAGGCCTGCCGATCCTCCTCGTCTCGCACGATCCCGACGGGGAGTGGGAGTTCCTCTGCACGACGACCGACAATCCGAAGGACGCGCGCGAGGTCTCGCTCGCTTTCATCGTCGATGTCGACGAGCGGCTCGCCGAGGTGGCGGATCTCCCGGTCGGCTGGCGCGCCTTCCGCGACTCGCCCAAGTCACCCTGGCTGCAGCGGCCCTTCGCCTCCGAAGAGCTCGCCCAGTTCGTCGGCTAGTCCGCTAGCTCCAGGACTTCGTCGAGCACGGCGAGCCCCTCGTCGAGCTCCTCGCGCGTGATCGTCAGCGGCGGCGC
This sequence comes from Actinomycetota bacterium, assembly GCA_046744435.1. Classification (GTDB taxonomy): domain Bacteria; phylum Actinomycetota; class Thermoleophilia; order Gaiellales; family Gaiellaceae; genus VAXT01. Next base: position 911 of record JBKPFP010000106.1, read on the forward strand.
GACGATGATCACGTTCCAGTGCGTCATCAGGTAGACGCCCTTCTCGGCCGCCGCCTTTGCCACCTTCGCCATCGGCGCGAAGGCCTCGCCGGTGGCGTTGAAGGGCACGAGCGGCTCGCGCGTCTCCCGGTCGCGGACGAGCTCGACGCCGTAGAAGAGCCCGCGCCCGCGCACGTCGCCGATCGACGGGTGCCGCTCGGCCAGCTCCCCCAAGCGCTCGCCCAGCACCGCGCCCAGCTCGGCCGAGTTCTCGACGATCCCCTCCTCGCGGAAGGCCTCGATCGACGCGACGCCCGCCGCGCAGGCGAGCGGGTGGCCAGAGTACGTGAGCCCGCCGGCGAAGTACTTGTCGCGCACCCACTCGGCGATCGGCTCCGAGATGACCATCGCGCCGAGCGGCACGTAGCCGGAATTGATCCCCTTGGCGACCGTGAGGATGTCCGGCACGACGTCCCAGTGCTCGCAGGCGAACCACTTGCCCGTGCGCCCGAACCCAGCCATCACCTCGTCGCAGATGAGGAGGATCCCGTGCCGGTCGCAGACCTCGCGGATCGATTGCAGGTAGCCGTCCGGCGGCACGATGACGCCGTTCGTGCCCGTGATCGTCTCGAGGATCACCGCGGCGACCGTCTGCGGACCTTCGTACTGGAGGATCTCCTCGAGGTGCGGCGCCCCCGTGCAGACCGGGCATGGATCGGGGTGACCGGCCGGGCAGCGGTACGTGTACGGGTCGAGGATGCGCACGACGCCGGGGATCCCCGGCTCCGCGGGCCAGCGGCGCGGGTCCCCGGTGGCCGTGATCGCACCGGCGGTCGCGCCGTGGTAGGAGCGGTAGCGCGCGACGATCTTCTGCCGGCCCGTGTACCAGCGCGCGAGCTTGATCGCGTTCTCGTTCGCCTCGGC
>JBKPFP010000322.1:0-7687 GCA_046744435.1 Actinomycetota bacterium
GATCGCGTACGAGAGCCCGGACTCCGCGACGGCCTGCTCGAGCTCCGCCTTGCCGCGGAAGTACGGCAGGGGTGAGCCGGTCGAGGCGTTCGTGACGCTGAAGTGGACGAAGCGCCCGACGTTCGCGCGGCGCGCGGCGCATAGGAGGACGCGGGTGTTCGCGACCGCACGGGCGAAGGTCGACGCGCCTCGCTCGAAGCGGATCCAGTAGGTGTTGTAGACGGCGTCCGCCCCGTCGAGCGCGCGGGCCAGCGCGTCTTCGTCGGCGAACTGGAGCGGAGCGCTGCGAATCCGGCATCCGGGGGGAGCAGGCGTGCGGCTCAGGGTGAGGACCTCCCGCCCGGCGCCGAGCAGCCGGTCCGCAACCCAGCGTCCCGTATACGAGAAGGCGCCGGTGACGACGTCCACCTAGCCGGCGAGCAGCGCGCGCCAGCCGCCGGCGAGGCGCGACGCACGGCGGAGGTAGATGGCGAACGCGGGCAGCCACACGGCGTCGTTGCAGATGACGACGAGCCCGAAAGCCAGCGGAAGTGCTTCCGCCGACGCCGCGGCGAGGAAGCCGATCGTCCCTCCGAGCTTCCCGAGCAGTGCGACCGCGACGAGGTGGGCATGCGCCTCGGGCCGCCGAGCAGCCCACCAGTACGCGGGCGCGTAGACGAGGACGAAGAGCCCGATGACGCGAACGAGGACCGTCTCACCACCGAGGCCGCCCAGCTCGGCGAGCGGATCCGGATAGACGACGACAGCCGCCCCCCACGCGAGGTTGTAGGCAGCTGCCGCGTAGAACCAGCCGGCGAAGCCGCGAACGGACTGGGTGGGTTCCACGTCCGTATTTAATCATATGATTAAATCGAATGATTAAAGAGCCTCCGACCCGTCAGCGGCTGATCGAAGCCGGGCTCGAGACACTGAAGACCGCCGGCTTCGCAGGAGCGACGTCGCGTGCGATTGCGCGTGCGGCGGGGGTCAACCAGGCGCTCGTCTTCTACTACTTCGGCAGCCTCGACGGGCTCCTGCTTGCAGCCCTCGACGCCACGAGCGAAGCCCGGCTGGCGCGCTACCGCGAGGCGGTCGCGTCCGTCGAGTCGGTCGACGACCTCCTGCGAACCGCCCGCAACCTCTTCCGGGAGGACCAGGAAGTCGGCCACATCACCGTCGTTGCGCAGATGGTCGCCGGCAGCCTCGCACGCCCCGCGCTGGCACCCGAGGTGCTCGCCCGCATGGAGCCCTGGCTCGAGCTCTGCCGCGAGGCCTTCGTGAGGGTGCTCGGCGAGGGGCAGCTGCCGACCAGTGAGCTGGCCGACGCGGCGGTGACGTTCTACCTCGGGCTGAACCTGCTCACGCACCTCGACGCTGACCGCGCACGCGAGATCTTCGAGCGCCTCCTCGCTGCGGTCCCGGCGGCCACTGGCCCGCGCTAACCGGCAAGGGCGTACGGCAGCGCGTCGAGTAGGTCGCTCGCGATGAGCCCGTCCTTCTGCGGCGCCTCGACGGCGGCCCAGTGCTGCGCGGTCGCGGCGGCCGCCGCCGCGAGGCGCGGCTCGATGCCCTTGGCGAGGAACGCAGCGACGATGCCCGTGAGGACGTCGCCGGTCCCGGCGGTCGCGAGGGTCGGGAAGCCGCCGCAGACGAGAACGCCCTCCCCGGGAGCGGCGGCGAGCGTTCCGTCTCCCTTCAGCAGCACGATGCAGCCGAAGCGCTCGACGGCCCGTTCGGCGGCGAGGAGCCGGTGCGCGTCGACCCATTCCGACTCGACTCCGAGCAGCCGAGCGAGCTCTCCGGAGTGCGGGGTCAGCACGCGCGTCTCCGGCCACTCCGCGGGCTCGAGCCCGAACAGGGCGTCGCCGTCGACGACCGCGGGCAGCTCCGCCTCTGCAAGCAGGCGCTCGACGAAGGCCTTCGTCCCCTCGCTGCGGCCGAGGCCGGGCCCGACGGCGAGCGAGCCGCGCCGCTTGGTGAGCTCGAGCACGTCTTCCGCCGCCTCCGCGGTGACTCGCCCCTCCACGTCCTCGTCCAGCGGGTGCTTGACTGCTTCGAGCACCCAGTGCTCGAAGACCGGCACCGCCGAGCGCGGGCCGGCCAGCGCGACGTAGCCCGCGTCCGAGCGGAAGGCGGCGAGCGCGCTGAGGCACGGCGCCCCGGTCAGGCCCCGCGAGCCGCCGGCCACGACGACGTAACCGGCCGTGTACTTGTTGTCCCGCGGCGCTCGTCGCGGAACGAGGCCGAGGATCTGGCGGGTCGTGCGGGAGTGCCGCGTCTGCAGCGGCGGCAGCCCGATGTCGACGACCTCGACGTACCCCGCGTGGTGGGCGCCCGGAGTGACGTAGTGGCCGACCTTGGAGGCGTGGAAGGTGACGGTGATGTCGGCCTCGACCGCGGCGCCGGCGACCTCTCCGGTCGATGCGTCCACGCCCGAAGGGAGGTCGACCGCGAGCACCGGGCAGCCGAGCGCGTTCATCTGCTCGATCAGCGCCGCGGCGCCCGCGCTGGGCTCGCCTGCGAATCCGGTGCCGAAGAGCGCGTCGATCAGCACGTGCGGCGAGCCGAGCTGCTTCGGCTCGTCCTCCGGCTTCGCCTCGACGACGAGCACCTCCTTCCCGGCCGCCTCCAGCTCGCGCGCGGCGATCCTGCCGTCCCCGCCGTTCGAGCCGGCTCCACAGACCACGGTGAACGAGCGGGCCTCGGGGAAGTCCCGCAGCGTGCGCTCGGCCACCGCCCGGCCCGCGCGCTCCATCAGCTCCTCGACGGTGCCGGCGTAGCGCTCCTCGACCGTCCGCATCTCGGCGGCGGTGTAGAGCGGCTCAAGCATCCGAGACGAGGCAGACGGCGGTGGCGAGGTCGCGCGAGTGCGACATCGAGAGGTCGATCGCGCCGGCGCCGAGACGGTCCGCCCAGGCTTTCGTGCGACCGGAGAGGGCGACGCCGGGCTTCGGACGGCCGCGGATCTCGACCTCGCGCCAGGTGAAGAGGACGCCGGAGCCGAGCGCCTTGCCGACGGCTTCCTTGGCCGCGAAGCGCGCCGCGTAGTGCTGCGCCGGGTTGGCCCGCGAGTCGCAGTACTCCTGCTCGGCCGCAGTGAAGCAGCGGTCGCGGAAGCCGGGGTAGCGCTCGAGCGCCTGGCGCACGCGCTCGATCTCGATCAGGTCGACCCCGATGCGCATCGGTTCCGATTCTAGGATTCGGCCGCGTCCAGAGCCCTGGGCACGTCCACGATCGAGTCGACGATCGCGTCCGGTCGGACGACCGCCTGCGCGAGCGTGGCGGAGCGGAACTTGCCCGTCCGCACGAGCATCGTCCGCAGGCCACAGGCTTTCGCGCCGCCGATGTCCGCCTCGATGTCGTCGCCGACGATCCACGTCCGGTGCGGGTCGGCGTCGAGCGCGTCGAGCGCCGCACCGAAGAACGCCGCGCTCGGCTTGCCGAGCACGGTCGCCTGGACTCCGGCCGCGTACTCCAGCCCGGCGACGAAGGCGCCGCTGTCGAGCAGCGGGCCGCGCTCGGTCTGCCACCAGCGCTCCTTGTGCAGGCTGTAGAGCTCGGCGCCCGCTTCCAGCTCGGCGAAGGCGCGGGCGAGATTGACGTAGCTGAAGACGCGATTCGTCTCCAGCGGCGACTCGTCGGCGCCGCCGATGAGCACGGCGTCGGCCTCCTCGCCGACGAGCTCGACGCCTTCGAGATCCTCGCGGATCGCATCCATGATCAGTGCGAGCACGCGCTTCCCGGCCAGCGCGTGGGCGGCGGCGCGCGGCGTCGTCTCGAGCTCGTCGTCCTCGAGCTCGATCCCGAGCGCGCGCAGCTCCTCGGCCAGCGCGGCACGGGAGCGGGTCGTGTTGTTGGTCAGGAAGCGCAGCCGGTGGTCGGCCTCACGGAGCTGCTTGATGGCGTCGGCGCTGCCTTCGATCGGCCGGCCCGAGATCTGGAGCACGCCGTCGATGTCGAGCAGAATTGCGGCCATGGAGCGCGAGTCTATTCGGGTCACGCGCTCGTTTTCGCTGCCTCTTTCGGAGATCGAGCTGCGCTTCTCGCGCTCGAGCGGGCCAGGCGGGCAGCACGCGCAGAAGACCGAGACGCGCGTCGAGGCGCTCTTCGACGTCGAGGCCTCGGAGGCGCTCACGCCGCGGCAGAAGCAGCGCGTGCTGCGCAAGGCGGGGCCGATGCTGCGGGCCGTCGCGCAGGACGAGCGCAGCCAGGCCCGGAACCGCGAGCTCGCCGTCGAGCGGCTCGCCGACGCGCTCCGCGAGGCACTGCGCGTCGAGCGGCGCCGCGTGCCGACGAAGCCGACGGCGCAGGCGCGGAAGCGGAGGCTCGAGGCCAAGCGCAGGCGCTCGGAGACGAAGCGCCTGCGGCGACCCCCAGCCTAGGCGCCGCTTGCGGCGCCGCCCTCAGGACGTACGGGCTTGCCCGTAAGTCCGTCTGAACTGACCGGTCGACACCAACCGCGTCCGGGCGTCCGTCCTAGGCTTTGCCGCGCGCCTGAATCCGGTACACGACGCCTCTCCCCCAGTCCGCGACCACCAGCGCGCCGAGGCGATCGACGGCGAGCGCCAGCGGGTGGTCGAAGCCGCCCGCGAAATGGGTCACGCCCCGCGCGCGGCCCTCGTCGTCGAGCTCGATGCGGACGACGCGGCGGCCGTGGCGCTCGGAAAGGTACTGGCCCCAGAGCGCGACGAACAGGTCGCCCCGGTACCGGCTCGGGAAGGACGTGCCCGTGTAGAAGGCGATGCCGTCGGCGGACGAGTGGGGCTCGAGGTACGCGATCGGCGGCTTGACGCCCACGCAGCGGCCGACGAGGCGCTTCAGCCGGAAGCTCGGCCAGCAGCGCGGCCAGCCGTAGAAGGCACCACGCTCGACGACGACGACTGTCTCCGCGGGCTCGGGCCGGCGCGGCGTTCCGAGCTCGTCCTGGCCGTTGACCGAGGCATAGAGCCGGCCAGTCTCGGGTTGCACCGCGAGCCCGAACGGGTTGCGAAGCCCCGTCGCCTCCACGCGCAGCCCGCGCCCGTCCTGCCGCATCGAGAGGATCGCCGCGCTACGCCGGTCGCGCTCACGGCACACGTCGCAGGTCGAGCCTGAGCCGAACCAGAGGCGACCGTCCTCACGGACGACGATGTTGTCCTGCTGATGGCGCCCGAAAGGGAGGCCCCTGACCAGCACACGCCGTCCGCGCAGGTGCGTCCCCTGCAAGGTGAACCGCTCGACGCGGCCCTGCTCGGAGACGAAGAGCGTCCGCCCTCGCCAGACGAGGCCGAGCGGGGTGCGCAATCCTCCGGCGACGACGACCGGCCTGCGGGCGCCGCGCCGAACGGCGACGAGCGTGCCGCCGTCCTGCGTGACGTAGAGGCGCCCGTCCGGACCCCAGGCCAACGCGGTCGGATGCTCGAGCCCGGCGGCGTAGGTCTCCACCCGGAAGCCCGGCGGAACCGTGATCCGGACCGGCGGAGCTCCGCCGGCGCCGGGCAGGATCAGCGCGAGGAGGCCCGCGGCGAAGAGAGCCTTAGTGTCCGTGGTGACCGTGCTCCCCGGCGTGCGCAAGCCTCGCCGTCGGCCGACCCGAAGGATCGACGTAGCGCTCCGGCTCGCGGTCGAACTTTTCCTTGCAACCGGCACCGCAGAAGGAGAACGTCTGCCCCGCGTACTCGCTGCGATGCGACGTCTTGAAGCGATCGACGGTCATTCCGCAAACCGGATCTCGCGCGCCGCGGCGCAGTGTCAGCCCGATCAGCGCCGCAGCGACCCCGAAGAAGACCATGTTCAGGAACGTCGTGTAGTTCCACTCGATCCCGCGCTCGGTGATCGACTCGACGTCGGGGCGCTCCTCGGGGATCAGGCCCGCGAGATCGAAGAGCGCGTCCACCGCGAGCGCGGCGACCACGATCGCGCCGAGCATGATCCCGGAGATCACCGCCGCCGCCCGCAGCCCGTAGTACTTGCGGTAGATGAGCAGGATCGGGAGTACGAGCAGATCGGCGTAGATGAAGGCGATCACGCCCGCGAACGAGATCCCACCGGCCCAGAGGACGGCGGCGAGTGGGACGTTCCCGACGGAGCAGACGAACGAAAGCACGGCGACGAGCGGGCCGACGAGCACGTTCTCGGGGAGGCGCAGCCAGCCGGGCGCGTCGGTGACGAAGAGCGCGTGGAAGAAGTCCATCGGCAGCAGCGCGACGAAGCCCGCGATGACGAAGCCGGCGGTGATCTCCTTCCAGAGCATCTGCCAGTCGCTGCGGAAGTTCTGCGCCACGTCGAACCAGGCCTGGAGCGACATGAGCCGCTGTCTCCAGCTCAGGCCCTCGCTGCCCGCCATGTGGTGCTCGTGGCCGGTCTGGGCCGCGATCGCGTGTGCACGCGCTTCCTCCTCCAGCCGGCGCGTGACGAAGAGGCGGATGCCCGCCCACATGAAGACGATCAGGAAGAGGCCGCCGACGAACTCGGCGAGCGTGAACTCCCAGCCGAGGAAGATCCACATGACGATGCCGATCTCGAAGACGAGGTTCGTCGACGCGAACTGGAAGGTCATCGCCGTCGCCAGGCTCGCGCCTTTCTGGAGCATCGACTTCGCGATCGCGACCGCGGCGTAGCTGCACGAGGACGAGGCCGCGCCGAGGCCGGTCGCACGACCGACCGCCCGCAGGTCGCGGCCGCCGAGCGCCCGCTCCATGCGCGCCCGCGGGATCCAGGCCTGGACGATTCCAGACAGGAGAAAGCCGAGGACGAGCGCCCAGCCCACCTCCCAGGCCATCTGGAAGGCGTTCCAAAGGCCGTCTCGAACCGCCTCGAGGATCCCCAAGGGGAACTACGGTACTAGCGCAGGATCGGCTCGGGCATCCGCCCGGAAATCCGGCGCAGCACGCGTCCAGTCTGCGGGTCGAGTACCGCGTAGGCGGACTCGCTCACCGGCACGAAGGCCCGTGCTCCGACGACGTGTACGGCGTACAGCGGGACGGCGCCGAACCTGTGGAACTGAGCCGACCCGTCCTCCCCGTACGCAGTCAGCCCCACCCCTCCGGCCTCCTGCGCGGACGAGTCCCATAGCCACCCGAACGCGAGCAGCGTGCGATCGGCCACGGCAAGTCCGGATGCCTGGCGATCGAGGGTGCGCACGCTCCAGTCGTGCGTGTCGATCAGCTTCACCCCGGCCGCGGACTGGCGCATCTGGCCGTTTCCCCGCTGGTCGAGCGTCGTCGTGTTGTCGAGGCCCCAGACGGCGAGGTAGCCGTTGCCGAGCCAGCGAGCGTGCCGCTCGGGACCGTTCGGCATCACCTTGGCGACAGCTTCAGGCTCGAGCCAGTCGCGCAGGCGCCCGAGCAGGGAGACGGGTGTCCCGAGCTCGTGGTACTGCACCGACAGCGTCGTGAGATCGACTTCGGCAACCGGCGCTCCCGCGCCGACGACGAAGGCGCGATTCCGCTCGCGGTCGAGCGTGAGACCGGGCCTCGCCGAGCGCGACACGGTGTGTCCGGTCCTGATCTCGACACCGGCGGCGATCCGGTCGAGGGAGACCGTAGCCATCTCGCCCTCTGCATCGGCGACTACGAGGCGGGCCGTGCCGAGATCGGCGCGCGGGCCGATCAGTAGCACGAGTTTCGAATCCGTGCGCTCCGCCGCCTGGATCGAGCCGTTGAGCGTGTGCCCCATCACCCCGCGCTTGCGCACGGGGTCGAGCACGCTCACGGTCAGGCCCTCCGTG
>JBKPFP010000376.1:0-3053 GCA_046744435.1 Actinomycetota bacterium
CCGTCAGAGGGCTTCGAGTTTTCGCCTGCTTAGCCGGTACTTCCGTTGTCTTCACTGGCGGCGGCTGCGGGCTTCGGCGTCCACGCAGCGTCCACCGGCGTCCACCGTGGACGTTCACCGGCGCTGAGCTCGTCGAGCAGGCGAATCGCGTGCTCGCGTCCGTCGCGGGCAAGGTGGCCGTAGTGGCGGTCGATCATGGTCAGGCTGGCGCCCATGTAGCGGGAGAGATCGAAGGTGGAGATGCCGGCACGGAGCGCGAAGGTGGCGAAGGTGTGCCCGAGATCGTAGATCCTGCGCCGGGGCTGGATCCCCGCCGCGATCTGCGCAGGCTTCCACTCCCGGTTGCGGAAGTTGTGCAGGTCGAGGTAGCCGCCCCGCTCCGCAGGGAACACCAGCGGGCTGTGCCGACTCGACGGCTGACGTTCAAGCGCTTCGAGCGCGATCGTCTGCAGCGGCACCGCTCGGCGGCTCGCCTCTGTCTTCGGGCATTTCAGTCGCCCCTTCGTGAACGAGCGGTGGACGTAGACGACCCGGGCCTCCAGGTCGATGTCGCGCCATTCGAGCGCGAGCCATTCGGCCGGCCGCAGCCCAGTGGCGGCGGCGAAGAGAATCATCAGCCGATAGCGAGGCGAGAGGCTCGCGGCGAGGGCACCGAGTTCGGCCCACGAGTCGAATGGGCGCTGCTCGCGGCGTCGCGGCGATGGGTTGTCCACGCCGAGTTTCGGCGGGTTGCCGTCGATCATCCCCCAGACGACCGCCCGCGCGAGCACCTGGCGGAGCGCCTGGGTCGCGTCGAACCGGTAGCCGGGGGAGAGCGCGATCCGCCACGCGGCGATCTCCTCTGAGCGGAGCTCCCCGACCGGCCGCGCGCCGAAGGCGTCGACGGCCTTTCCCAGCAGTCAGCGTAGCTTCTCGAGCGTCACCGCCTCGACGTCGTGCTGCGCCAGATACGCCTCGATGAGTTCCGCGACGGTCAGCGATTTCGACAGCCGCCGCTCCCGCCGCAGCCGCTCGAGGTCGCGCTCCAAAGCCTCCGCTGCATCCCGCTCCGAGGCGAACCCGCCCCGCTGCACGCGCTTCGAGTTTCGGCCGCCCATCCGGTACCGGTACGCCCAGAGCGGCTCTCCGTGCCGCCCCGTTCGCTTCAACGGAATCAGCTGGCCCTGCTGCGACATGGCGATCACTCCTTCCGCGGTGAGAACGACGTGATGGTGCTGTTCGTCAGCACGTTCGGGGAGGGCGTTGGGTCGGCGCTCGCCGCTGGAACCGCTCCACCTCCAGGAGAAGCTCGCAGGCGAGGCCGAGCGCGCCATCGGTGGCGCGGCGAGCCGACGACGTCATCTACGGCTGATCTGGCGATAGGCGCGGTGTTCGCGTTCAGCTGGGAAGCGGTTGGTCGCCGGGGCTACAACCGTCCGAGCGCTCGCACCGCCTGCTCCAGGTCGTCGCACACCGTGTCAGCCACGTACACCGTCCACGGGTGCGCCGGCGCCCCGCCGGTGTAGGCGACGACCGGTTTCCCACGGGAGTGGGCGTACCAGGCCTCCATCGCCGTTCCCTCGTCCGGCGACGTGAACGCCGCGAGCACGGCCTGGCAGGAGTCGATGTCGGCGAGATCGCCTCGCACGATCTCCGCCTCGCTGCCTTCGGTGCGGCCTCGGTAGTCACGCCGCATTGGATCGACAGGCTCCCAGCCGAGCTCGCGCAGCAGACGAGCGGCGCGCCTGCGGTACTCGTCCGCGTACGGCGGCCCGGCCAGGTACACCCTCGGCGCGCCGTCGCCGATCCACGGCTCGGTCATCGCCGTAGAGTACGAGCGTGGAGACAGGTTCCCGCGAGACCGAGTTCGTCGCGCTCGGTCACCCCGGCTCGGACCGCTACGCCGGGCTCGAGACGTTCGCCAACCCCGGCGTGTCGCACGTGGAGATGACGAGCGACGAGCTCACGGCCGTCTGCCCCGTCACCGGCCAGCCCGACCTCTATGTCGCCACGATCGAGTTCTGGCCGCAGGCCCTCTGCATCGAGTCGAAGTCGCTCAAGCTCTACTTGAGCGGGTTCCGGAACGAGGGCCACTTCTGCGAGGCGCTCGCGGTCAAGATCCGAGACGACGTCGCCGAGGTGCTCGAGCTGCCACCCGAGAAAGTGCGGGTGACGCTGAAGCAGAAGGCGCGCGGCGGGATCACGATCACCGCGACCTCCTAGGCCGCCGATCGTGCGGGACGCGCGCCCGGCGCGGTCCTAGTAATGGACGCGAACGGAGACCCAGTCGAGCGAGAAGTCGCGCGAGCTCGAACTGGCGACGGAGATCACCCGGACGCGGAAGCTGGAGTTCGAGAGGTTGCTCAGCGACCACGAGCGTCCCCACCGGTCGCTGGCGCTGCCGAGCGTGTAGGTCGACTCGGAGGTCGAGAGCGTCGCGGTCGACTTCGTCGACGTCCAATCCGAGCCGCCGTTCCAGGAGAGTTGCACGCACAGCTTCGGCGATCCTGAGGTGCTGTCGACCTTCGCGTCGAGGCGTACCTCGATGCCCTTGATCGTCGAGCCGCTCGCGATCGAGAAGCCGTAGTCGCGGAAGACGTGCTTGTCCTTGTCGCGGTCCGTGCACGAGGTGCTCGAGCCGGAGCAGCCGGAACCCTCGTCCCGGGCGGCGGCTGCAGCGGTCGCGCAGAAAACGCTGCAATCGCCTCGCGGATCGCGCAGCGACTCGCCCTGCCCCCTCCTCCCGCGCCACCCGAGCCATGACCGGCCAGTGTCGACGGCTTTATCCGTCTCGCCAAAACCCTGGTCTGTTGTCGTGTTCGTCAACAACGCGCGGACACAAAACGGACACATCAGAAACGACACGCGGGACGTCTCGCGACACATCTCGTGCGTAAAGATCAGGCGATTTGCAGGAGAAAGTGCGTCCCGAGATGGTAAGGAATGCGATGAAGAAGGGCCTCCCCGGGTGACAGGCTCCGGTTTGTCATCCGGGAGCTATCGAGAGGAGGCCCGACTTCATGTTGTACGCCGGTCTGGATCTCAGTCGCAAGCGCCTCGACTTCCGTCTGCTC
>JBKPFP010000067.1:0-2307 GCA_046744435.1 Actinomycetota bacterium
GAGCGGCGACTCCCTCATCGAAATAGTTCTCGGTCACGATTCCACTCTCGCGGAGGCGCTCGGGGGACACTCCCGAACACTGGCGTACACGAGATCGCTCTCACCCGAGCAGCGTCTCCGGCCAGAACGGATGGATTTCACGTCAAGCCTCGGGCTGGAAGCTAGTGGCGGAAGTGGCGCCGGCCGGTGAAGACCATCGTCGCCCCCGAGCGCTCGACCGCGTCGACGACGTCCTGGTCGCGCTTCGAGCCGCCCGGTTGGATGATCGCGGTCACACCCGCCTCCAGCGCGAGCCGGGGGCCGTCCGGGAACGGGAAGAACGCATCCGAGGCCAGCGCCGCGCCGGTCAGGTCGTGCCCATGCTCCCGTGCCTTCTCCACCGCGATGCGCACGGCGTCGACACGGCTCATCTGGCCGGCGCCGATGCCGACCGTCTGCAAGTCCTTCGCGATCACGATCGCGTTCGAGGACACGTGCTTGCCGACGCGCCACGCGAACTGCAGGTCGCCCCAGTCCGCCTCGGAGGGCTGGCCGCACACGACCTCCATCTCCTCACGCTCGGTCGTGCCCCAGTCGCGGTCCTGCACAAGGAGCCCCCCGAGGACGCGCTTCAGGTCGCGCTCGGACGGATCGAAGCGGCGCCGCTCGTGGTCGACCAGGATCCGCGTCATCGGCTTCCGCCGCAGCGCCTCGAGGCCCTGCTCGTCGTAGTCCGGCGCGATCAGCACTTCGACGAACTGCTCCGCGATTCGCTCGCCGAGCGCCTTCGAGACAGGTCGGTTGAGTACGGTGACGCTGCCGTATGCGGAGACCGGATCCGACGCGAGCGCCTTCTCGTACGCCTCGTCGATCGACCCGCCCACGGCCACGCCGCACGGGTTCGCGTGCTTGACGATCACACACGCCGGGACGGTGAACTCGAGCGCGAGCAGGCGGGCCGCCGAGAGGTCGCCGAGGTTGTTGTACGAGAGCTCGCGGCCGTGCAGCTGGCCGACGCGGGAGAGCAGGTGCCGGCGCGCGCCCGCCTCCGAGTAATACGCCCCTCGCTGGTGCGGGTTCTCGCCGTAGACGAGGTCGGTGATCTTGACGAAGCTCGGCGTCAGGATCTCCGGGAACGCGTCGACGGCCGTGAACCAGCGCGCGATCGCCGCTTCGTACGCAGCCGTGACGCCGAAGGCCTCGGCAGCGAGCGCGCGCCGCGTCTCGAGCGAGAGCCCGTCCGACTCGCGCAGCTCGGCCAGGATCGAACCGTAGCGCTCCGGCCGGCACACAGGCGCGACGTGCGCGAAGTTCTTGGCCGCGGCGCGCAGCATCGAGGGGCCGCCGATGTCGATCATCTCGACCGCGTCCTCCTCGCGGACGCCGCGGCGCGAGACAACCTGCGTGAACGGATAGAGGTTGACGCAGACGAGGTCGAAGGGCCGGATACCGTGCTCGTCGAGCGCGGCGAGATCGTCGGGGTGGTCGCGGCGGGCGAGGATCGCGGCGTGGATGCGCGGGTGGAGGGTCTTCACGCGCCCACCGAGGAGCTCGGGGATCTCGGTCAGCTCCTCGACGCGGGTGACGTCGATGCCGTGCTCCTCGAGGTGGTCTGCTGTGCCGCCGCTTGCGACGAGCTCGACCTCGAGATCGGCCAGGCCGCGCGCGAAGTCGACGAGGCCATCCTTCTCGAACGTCGAGAGGAGCGCGCGCTCGATCATCGGATCAGGTCGCGGACGGTCTTCGGCAGCAGCTCGTGCTCGACGGCTTGCACCCGCGCGCGCAACGTCTCGACGGTGTCGCCGTCGTGGACGGGCACGCGCTCGGCGGCGATCACGGGGCCCGTGTCGACGCCCGCGTCGACGTAGTGCACCGTCGCCGCGGTCTCCGGTGCGCCCGCGTCGAGCACGTCCTCGATCGGCCGCGGGCCGGGAAACTCGGGCAGCGGCGCCGAGTGCGTGTTGACGATTCGGCCCGGGAAGCGCGCGAGAAAGGTAGGGCGGAGGAGGTGCATGTACCCGGCGCAGACGACGAGCTCGACGCCTCGGCCGACGAGCCAGTCGGCCATGGCGGCGTCGCGGTCTTCGCGCGACTCGTAGCTCTCCAGCTCGAAGACGGCGGTGGGGATGCCCGCATCGCGCGCCCGCTCGAGCGCCGGGGCCCGCGGCTTGTTCGACGCGACCGCCGCGATCGGCAGGCCGTCGTCGATCAGCGCCTGCAGGTTCGTGCCCTCGCCGGAGACGAGGACGCCGATCACGCCGCCTCGATCCTCCCGATCACGAGCGCGTCGCCCGGATCGGGCACGACCGCGCAGTAGCCGATCCCGAG
>JBKPFP010000438.1:0-10921 GCA_046744435.1 Actinomycetota bacterium
AGCGTTCGTAAACTCGATCCGCCTGCAAATCTGGCAGATCTGCGCCGGGACCGAGTGTGTGGACCCCGTAGGGTTCACAAACTCAATCGCCCTGGAAATCGGCCAAATCCACGCACCCGACCGAATTTACGAACCCTACGCGCCTGCGGGTGTGTGAGCGTCTCGGCGGCACTGCGGTAGCGTGAACTCGATTCTCCCTGCAAGTTGCGAGATTCGGCCGGGCGGACCGAGTTTATGCACCCCACGCCATCAGCTCGATGCCTGTACGGTCTCAGCCGCCACCCTTGGCTGTTCGCAGGCCGCGGCGCGCGTGCCCTCGAGGTCAAAACATGCGTATTGATTCTCGCGTATGATTCGTCGGGCGACGCTAATCGCTTCGCGCTCTGTCAGGTCACCGGTAGTGACTTCCGCCTCGAGTGCACGCGTCAGCGACCGCCGCGCCTGTATCGCAAAGGCGACTGTATTGGTGGGTGAGCAGGTGTCCCCGCCGAAGGCGAACAACTTATTGGCCGGGACAGCGTGCAGAAAGCGCCGCACGAAATCGGCTGTGCTGTACGGGTCGATCGACCACGCCCAACAGAGGTCGACGTAGACGTTCGGGTAGTGCTTGGCGAGTGCGATCAGCTCGTCACCGTAGGGATAGCCGGCGTGCATGAGCACGAAGCGCGCCTCGGGATAACGAACGAGAAGTGGGCAGAGGTTCCCCGGCCGAATGTGATCGATCGACATGCGGCCGTTGCGCGCCAGATAGCCAGTGTGCAGCTTGAACGGACGCTCGTGCTCGATCGCCAGCTCCACGCCACGTGCCCAGCACCAATCGCCGAGGACGACGGAGGACGGCGAACTCGGCAGCCCCGACGTCGCTGAGGTGCCCGTCGCGCCATCTGCGTCACCACCGGCGAGTACGGTCTGAAGCGCCCGCGCTGCCTCCGCGTCGGACCGTTCCTCCCACAGAAGCGTCCGGTGGTAGGCATGTGCCGACTTGACCGCGATCGAGGTCGGAGCGAAGCGCCGGAAGATCTCCGCGAACGCCTCCCGTAGCTCGTCCAGGTTGGTGACCTCGATCCCCGTCTCGTCGTAGATCTCGTTGACGGGGATCTCGCCCCGGCAGGGCTGCCACCAGCAGAGGTCGTGGAGGAAGAACTCATGGTGTCCGGACTCCCACTGGCGCGTCCGCTGGTAGTCGTGGATCTGCACGTGATCGAGCCGCGCCACAACGCTCAGCACCCGGTACATCTCCCCCGGACGCTGCAATGACTTGAGCGTCGACTGCGCTTGCTCGAGCGCAGGAGCAGTCAACTCTTCGATTCCATACACCTCCTCGGCGACGAGACGCACTGCCTCGCCGTAGCCAGTGTGCTTGGACGCCTCCCACGCATCGCGAACGTCGGCGAACCGGCTCTCGATCTCCCCCGAAGGATCCGACAGACGCCCGACAGCATCTGGATCTGCACCCGCAACGAGGAGATCCGCCTGGATGTAAGGAGGGAAGAACAGGTCCTGCAAGATGTCCATCTCCATCCACTGCTGCTCGGCTACCAGGTGCTCGTGCGAGTCCACCAGGTTGAGTTCGTCGATCTCCTGTGCGAGGTCAGACGTCTTCGTTTTCACGCCATCCTCCCCTTCTTGACCAACCCAGTTGAGGGTGCGCTCCGACCGAGAGGCCGTTGGTTGCTCCGCCTTGCCGCCAGCTGGCGGCGAAGCGGGCCGGCGCCATCATGCCAAGCGCCGAGTGCGGTCGGTTCGTGTTGTAGTCGTGGCGCCAGTCCTCGACGAGCAGCTTCGCCTCACCGAGGGTTTGGAACAGCTCGATGCCGAGCAGCTCGTCGCGGACGCGGGAGGCAAACGACTCGACGTACGGGTTCTGCCAAGGCGAGCCCGGCTCGATGTAGGCGCTGCCGGTGCGGCTGAAGCGGCACCAGTCGCGGAGCGCGTTCGCGGTCAGCTCGGGGCCGTTGTCGCAGCGGACGTGCTCGGGCGTGCCTCCGCGGTCGGCGACGAGCCGATCGAGCACCCTGACGGTCGCGTCGGCGTCGATCCGCCGCTCGCACTCGATCGCCAGCGCCTCGCGGGTGAACTCGTCGACGACATGCAGCAGCTTCAGGATCCGCCCGTCGGCGGTCTGGTCGAACTGGAAGTCGAGCGCCCACACCTGGTCGGGCCGCTCCGCGGCCAGGCGGCTGGCGGGCACGGTCGACTCGCCCAGCCGCTGCCGCTTCCGGCGCCGCTGCGGCACGCGCAGTCCCTCCTCCCGCCACAGCCGCTGCGTCCGCTTGCGGTTCAGGCACCAGCCTTCCTCGCGCAGCAGGCTGTGAGCGCGCCGGTAGCCCCAGCGCGGACGCTGACGCGAGATTGCGCGCAGACGCGCACGCAGCGCCTCGTCGTCGGGCGCCCTACTCGGCTCGTGTCGCTGCGTCGAGCGATGCTGGCCGGCGATCTGGCACGCCCGCCGCTCCGAGAGGCCGAGCCGGTCCTGCAGCATCCGGACCGCCCGACGTCGACGCGACGGGCTCACCAGTTTCCCTTCGCGACCTCCCGGAGTGCGTCGATCTCGAGCTCCTTGTCGGCCACGATCCGCTTCAAGCGCACGTTCTCCCGCTCCAGCTCCTTCAGCCGCTTCACGTCCTCGGCCTTCATGCCGTCGTACTGAGCACGCCAGCGATGGAACGTCTGCTCCGATACCTCCAGCGCCTTCGCCACCTCCGGCACCTGCACACCCTCGCCGAGCAGCCGCTCGGCCTCCCGCAGCTTCCGGATCACCTGCTCCGGCGCGTGCCGTCTCCTCTTCACCTCGCCCCTCCTCCTCTCGCCCGTCATCACGGGCGCGTAGGACTCTCATACGAGGCGGACGGATCTCACGGGGTCGGGCCAACGCGGCTAGACGGGGAAGGGTCGAGAGTAGAAAGCACTCGGCTACCCAAACCGCCTGCATAGAAACGTGCTCGCCTTCTGGAGGGCGGGTTTCTTCGTTCCGCCTAGGGTCGTCCTCGCGATGAACGCGAAGAGTGCTTCTGTCGTGCGACCAGTTTCGATACAGGGCGCTCCGTCTGAAGAGAAGATTTTTGAGTCGGTTCACAGTTCGCTACGGAAGCCAGCGAAGTCGGCGACGGCAAGAGCCGCCGCGAAGCGCTGCGCTGCCTCAAGCGACAACTCGTCCGCACTGTCTTGAACACGCTCCGAAACGAGCCGGCATTGACATAGGAGCAACGCTGGCCCAGGCGAGGGTTCTGGCCCTAGCACCTACTCGACTCGTTGAGGCGCGGCTATCAGCGACAAGCGAAACGCGCGTTTGTCCGTAACCTCGGCCCGACCAGCAATGCATTCTCGGGTTGCGGGCATCCGAAGAGCAGGGTGATCGTGGACGTTCCCTGGTCGCAGCGTGGGCCAACGCGTTCGAACAACCTGACTGCCATTTGTCCGATCCGCCACTCGTAGATGAACGGCGGCTTGGCGCGACCGCACCAGTTGCTCCACGACCAACTGACCCACGCTCGCTGCGCCCTCCCGAGCCTGTGCGCCTTCAGCGTGATCCGATCCGGATTGCCGCGAATGGACAGGATCTTCCCGCTCGCTTCCCTGACCGAGAAGGTCAGATTGACCCGCAAGCGGCAGGTGGTCGCCGCGGTGTTGTAGATCGAGATGCTGGGAATCAGCGCGCCGCCAGCTCCGTTCGTCCCGGGTGCGAGAGCGATGCTGTACATGTCACACGGGTTGAGTTGACCGACCCGGTGCTGCACTTTGGCTGGCGTTGCCGCTCCACCGGTGTCGGCCGGAACCCCGCAGGCGAAAGCGAGAGAACAAACCCCCAACGCGAACGCCAGTCGCACTAGCGACAGCCTATTCCTGCTGGCGTGGGGCGTACGGCGAGCCGTTCTGCCTTTTGGTCTGTGCTACTCAGGCTGGCAAGCCAGAACCGTCAGGCAACATTCTTGAACGCTCGCCCAAGCGGACGTTCTGGCCCTAGCACCTACTCGCGAAGTTCGGGCCGTCTAGCTTGGACGTCTCGATTGGCGAAACGACGGCTACGCGCCGATTCCGTCAGTCGCCCAGGTGTACGCAATCATCACGGCCCAGGCGAGGGCGATGAAAAGAGTGATTCCTCCCAGGATGAACAGCGCGACGGAAACCCAGGACACGGGGCCTCGGGCTTCGTCGCGGTCTATCCGGCTTGTCTGGCGCGACACGCGCGCCGAGCGTAGCGGTTCCGGCCGCGAGTGGAACGGCCGTCGCCCTGACGCCGACCGTTCTGCCCTATTGATCCACGCTACTCAGGCTGGCAAGCCAGAACCGTCAGGGAACATTCTTGAACGCTCGCGCATGCGGACGTTCTGGCCCTAGCACCTACTTGCCGTGTTGTGGCGGTCGAGCAGGGGCCTGGCGACCGAAACGGGGCTAAGGTAGCCCGTGCGCAGGTTTGGTGGGGGCTTGCTGATCCTTGCGGCCGCCTTGGGAGCTGCGTTGGGCGGTTTGTGGGCCTATGCCAAGGCTGTAGGCGGCGAAGTGGACATCTGTTTACATGGGGATTGCATCAGCGGCTGGTACTTCGCAGGACCAATCCTCGCTGGAGCCGTCGTTGTGGGGCTGTTAGGCGTGTCCCTGCTACGCGCCCGATAGGCGCGCGCCCTGCCGAGCGCATGACTCGTTCTGCCCTCTTGGTCTGTGCTACTCGGTTGGTAGAGCCGCGCTACTTCCGTCTACACCGCACTTGATTGGCGGCTATGACGCCGCTTGCGCGGCGGCGGACGGCGACGCAGGCCATCTTCGGAACCTGGTTGTCCTCAAATCGGACGAGCCACGCCTTGTGGGCGCCGATCATTGCCCTCTGTGTGATCGCGGCGTCGCCGGTCTTGCGATAGAACAGCGGCTCGTCTCCACTGTACTCACTGCTGATGACAACCTGCCGGGCGCCCTTCGCGGCCGAATTTGCGCACCCTACGCGCACCGCGGCGCCGCGCAGAACGGCCACACTCAAGCGCTTGTGGGCGTGAGACCAGTTATGCAGACCAGTTATGTGTAGGCGCGCGCGCGCGAATAGCACATCTCCCTCGCCGACGTCGACGGTTCCGCTACCCAGAGGTGTTCGACAACCGACCCTCCGCTGGAAACAAGCCGGCTTCTGGCCGCTCGAATTTGCGCACCCTACGCCGTCCGCGGCACGGCGTAAGACGAGGTCCACGGCAAGAATGTCTCTCTCGCCGCCGACAGATCGCCTCCGTTCAGGAGATCAAAGTAACGACGGACCAGGCACCGGAAGTCGCCCTATCGATAGCTCAACTCGGAGCGGCGTCAGCGGAAAATGACCGCGACCTGGTACTCGGTGACGTCGCCGGCCTCCGGCTGGAGCTGGAAATTCGAGGTTATGAGGCCGCTCGCGCCTTCCAGCGTTCCCTCGCCCCGGTCGATCCGCCATGCCACAGCGCCCTGGAGGATCGAGGGATCGGCCGACGGCCCGATATGCCCTCGCCTACCGTAGAGATCAGAAGCGCGTCGCCGTTGCGGCCCACGGCAACCCGGCCCGACTCCGTGAAAGCTATCTCGCTCGTGAAGGTGACGTGGGTCTCGTAGGACACGGCGTCGATACCAGCACCCTCTCCGCCCTCGACCGTCACGCTCTCCGTCTCACTCCGCACGTCAAGCTCAGGCGGCTCACCTGCGGGTGGGGTCGCATGTCCTGTCAAGCGCATGGTCAGAACTAGCGGCTCCAAGATCTACCTCCTTCGCTGTCCACGATCATCGCACGCTGCGCGACGGACTTGAAAACCTTCAAAAACGAGTGGACGCGGCGGGACTGGAATGCGGTCAACGGCGCAGCAGGACTCGTTAGCGCGCGGGGGCGACGGTCACACGTCCGCTGGTCTTCGTCCACGACTCGTCACCGCTGAGGACGACCTATGCGCCGACCTCGTCTTCTCAGTCAACGTGATCCACCACGTGGCCGCCCGCCTTGCCCACTTCGCCGAAGCGCTCCGCGTCTTACGACCCAGCGCTCGCCTCTGCACAGATACCGAGGACGAGGCGATGATCTGTGCTCGGCGCCTCTCGCGATAATTCCCCGAGAGACCGTGCCGGTCGAGCTGGCGCGCTGCCCGTCGCCCACGCTGCTGCGCGCCGAGATGAGCCCGGCAGGGTTCACAGACGTAGTCGAGCAGCGGGAGCAATGGCCGTTCACAGTTCACGACGCCGAAGCCTGCCGCGCCAAGGTCTACTCCTGCCTGCAACTGATCTCCGAAGAGGCGTTCGATCCGGCCTCGCGCACCTCGGGCGCGACCTCGCTGCGGGGTCGCTCGCCGCAGAAGCGCGCGTGCTCCTGATCTGCGGCAAGCGACCGTAGGCCCATGCCCACCGGCCCGCCGAAGCTGACTCCAGGTTCGGCTTACCTGAAGAGATCGCCTCAGGCCCTACACGGGGCAGGCGTGCGCTCTGCTTTTGGCCGAGTCTCACTCGCTTACGAACTCGGGTTGAGAGTGGGATTTGGCGCGGGCACGCCGAACGGCGGCGGGTGTGTGAGGGCCTCGGCGGCGTGCGGTGCGAGAACTCGATTCTCCCTGCAAGCTGGCGTATTCAGCCGGGCGGGCCGAGTTTATGCACCCCACGCGTTCCCCATAGCCGCGGGCAGCTGTCTTAGCTTTTCTGCCCATCGCCGTATTCGGAACCAGGTTCCTTCCGAGTAAGCGGTTCTGGGGAGCTTCCGCCGCATCCGACCGATCGGGGAGAGACATGCTGACAGGCGTGGGACTCAAGCGGCGCCCTGTCAAAAAACAGGTGCACGCGCTCAGAATTCGAGCACGGGTTGGGCGTCCCAGTCTTTTAGGGCCTTCGCCCGCGCGCGTGCCTGGGACCGCCATTGCATCCCGTTACTCGGATTAGTAGCGTCGGTTGCATGAGCTCGGTCGCGCACGGAGCCCGGCTACCGGTCGTCCGCCCGCCGCTGCCGAGCTGGCGCGCGGCATTGACGGCGGTGTTCATGGGCTGGTTCTTCGCCTTCATCGCGGTGGCTGTGGTTGGCTTGGCGGCATCTCAGGTCGGTCTGATCGAGCGCCCCCATGGCGGCGGCTTGCGCGATTTGCCGTACCCGGAGGCGGGCCGAGCGAGCTTTGTCGCCAACGCCGTCGTCTGGCTCTGGATCCTCGCTCTTACCGCGTTGCTGATCCGTGGTCTGCTCGCCGATCGTGCCCCGCGCCCTGTCTCTGCGTTCGCGATCTTCGTCATCCTTGCGTTTAGCGGTTTCGCTCCTCTCCTGCCTCGCGGGCTACTCGATCTCCCGTGGCTCGTCGCTCTGCTTGCAACCGCCGCACTCCTGCGGCTTGCGCCGGCGTTCTCGCCGCCGACGATCCCCAAGCGGGCGACGGCCGTGTTCCTGGCCGCGGGCGCTCTGCTCCTGGCCGTTCCCGCTCTGCATGCCGTCCGGCACCCTCTCTGGCTTGGCTCATCCGTCTTCTCCGACCCACCGGAACGCCAGACAGCGACGATCTCCCTGCGGAACGCCGGCTTCGCCGACGTCGAGCTCGAGGCGGTATCGCTGCGGATGCTGCCGCCGTTCGAGCTCTTGCCCGTCGAGCTCGTGGACGTGCGTGTCGACAAGCACCCGCCGCTCGCGCCCGGCGGCCCCTTCGAATCGCCGCGACTTCCGTTCACACTCGGAGGTCGTAGCGAGGCATTCGTCCAGCTTCATTTGCGGCGGATGGGCTGTGGCAGCGGCCCGCTCAAGAGCGAGGCCACTGTCCGCTACCGCGTGCGCGGGGACCTGCGGGTCGAGGCCCTACCCGTGTCGATCACTCTCCGGGCCTGCTCCTGAATGGCCCCTACCTGTGGGGTGTCAAAACCTCGGTTCTGCCTGCAAACCAGGTTGATCCAGGAGTGTGAACGGAGTTTTGGCACCCCACACCCGCGCTGGGGATATCAGCGGATCGCAGGCGAGCTGAGGAAGCTTGGCCTGCACGTCTCGCCGAGCACAGTGCGGCGCCTTCTCGCGAGAGCCGATCTCCAGCCAGCGCCGAGGTGCCCGGGCCTAAGCTGGCAGGCGTTCCTTGGGCAGCAGGCGGCGAGCATGATCGCGTGCGACTTCTTCGCCGTCGAAACGATCTCGCTGCGCCGCCTCTACGTGCTCTTCTTCATCGAGCTCGAAAGCCGCCGCGTCCACGTCGCCGGCTGTACCGCCAATCCAACGGGCGCTTGGGTCACGCAGCAAGCGCGAAACCTAACCTTCACCGGCCTGTTCGAGCGCGGGTGCTTCCTCGTCCACGGCCGCGACAGCAAGTTCACCGCGGCATTCCACGAAGTCTTTCGCAGCCAGGGAATCAGGGTCATCCAGACGCCAATTCGAGCGCCACAGGCGAACGCCTACGCCGAGCGCTTCGTCCGCACCGTTCGCGCCGAGTGCCTCGACTGGCTGTTGATCCTCGGTCGCCGGCACCTTGAGCGTGTGCTGCGCTGCTACAGCGAGCATTACAACCGCGAGCGCCCGCACCGAGCCCTCGCGCTCTTGCCACCCCAGCCGACCGATAGCGGTCGTCCACCAACCGCCGGCACCGTACAGCGACGCGATCGCCTCGACGGCCTCATCCACGAGTACCACCGAGCCGCGGCCTGACCGGCGAACCTCGACACCCAGTCCAGTGTTCACGCGCGCGCGCGAATATCAAATCGGCCGGGACGAGGTCAAGCGGTCGAGCCCTGACACGCCTCCGAGTTACGTCGCCGTCTGAGACCTGGCCTCACGGTCGCGCCGGGCGTGTGAGGAACGCCAAGCCTCGGACCGACCTCACGAATTGGGGCGATTCACAGGCGGAACTGGGTTTTGGCACCCCACACGCCTGCTCCGGCAAACAAGTCGATGGTTGGCACTCTCCTCAAATGCACCTCTTTCTGCGAACGGGCGAGCGCCCGAGCCATCTCGTCCAGGGCTCAAGTGAGTTTAAGGAGCGCGTCGGAAGGACTCAGACAGCGTGATCCGGGGCTCTGACGCATCGCCCGCACAGGACATGCCCGAAAGCCTTGGCAGAGACTTGATGTGAATGCGTCCGCTAGCCCGTTAGGCTCGCCTGACGATGTTACGCCGGAATGCCGCCGGGCGGTTTCACTCAGGTAGCAACACGGAATCTGACTGGCGCGGCCGGCGAGTATCACGTTCGCCGCCGAGGCTCTCGCGTCGGGGATGGCTCGCTACGGTGACGATGAAGAACTCGCCGGACACGGACGTCCTCGCACAGCATCCGGAGAGTGAGCGACTAATCAGGGTGCAGACAAAGAAGGCGTCGCCGGGGCAGCTGGTTCAGGCTCTATGACGGATACCGGAAACATTTTGTCACTGGCATTGGCTGAGAGAAGTCCGGCGGAGTGAGCGTCGTCGGGAGGTTCAGGATGCTCGTCGTCCTCCTCGTAGCCCTCGCGGCAGGCTGTGGTGGAGGAGAGGGCGGAGGTGACGAATCGGACGGCCGCGGCGCGACGGTCTTTGCCGAGTCAGGGTGCGGCGACTGTCACACATACTCCCCTGCAGGCTCGACGGGCGACGTCGGACCGAACCTTGACGATGCCAACGTTACGTTCGAGCGGGCGGTGGAGCAGGTGACCAACGGCGGCGGCGGGATGCCCGCGTATGGGGACCCATCGGACCCCGAACACGCTCGGCTCCTGAGCAAGGAGGAGATCGAGGACGTCGCCCGTTTCGTCAGCCAGGGCGGCTAGGTATGGCTGCGGTGCACAGCCGATCGAGCGCCGCCGCGACCGGTGAGGGTTCAGCCTCGAGCGCCTCCAGGATCGCGAAGCCCGGGCCGCGCACGCCGATCGCCGTCGCCCGAGCCGTCTCCTCGACGCTGAGAAAGGCCGGCCCGCCGGGAGACGCGAACGCATCCGCCGGCGAAAACTCCTCGACCCCGCCGCGAGCGAAACGCGCGAGCAACCGCGGCTCACGAGACGACGGCCGGGTGGTTTGGCAATGCCAAGTTCCGCCCACTCACCCTGGCGCCGGCTCGCCGGGGGTTCGAGTGCGGCCGACCGTCAGCGTCACAGCCGAGACCACAGCTGCTGCGACCAGGGCGGCAACGCCCCACCAGACGCCCGAGATGTTGTCGTCCCAGCCGATTGCCCGGTCGAGCGAGAACCGTCCGGGGCCGGTGGCGGCGAGTGAAACCGCGACCGTCAAGTAGGCAATCTCGAGCTCCGAACCGAGCATGAACGCCCGCTTGAACGTCACCGAGCCGATCGCGTTGATCATCACGATCGCCAGCAAGGTCCCGGCCAGCGGCGTAACGAGCCCGAGCGCGAGGAGTAGGCCGCCGACCGTCTCGCACAGTCCCGCCGCGACGGCCATCAGTACACCCGCGCGGTAGCCCTGCGAGGCGAAGAAGCCGCCGGTTCCTTGTGGTCCGTAGCCGCCGAACCAGCCGAACAGCTTCTGCGTCCCATGTCCGACGAACGCAAGCCCCACCACTACCCGCAGCAGCAGAATGCCGTAGGACATCTCCACCTCCTAGCTTGACCCGGTACCGGAGCCTATCCCTCGAATGTAGGGTGCAGTCGCGAGCTCGCTCGGCGGACCGTCACTCGCGGCGAGCTCGACAAGCCAGGGCGGCCACTTGAGCTTCGGCCCTCTTGGCGGACGTGGCACGAGCACACTGTCGCACGCCGTCCGCTCGTGCCCGTAGGGTTCGTAAACTCGATCTCCCTGCAAATCAACGAGATCGGTACTGCTGACCGAGTTACGCGCCGGCTCAGCTGTGTTGTTGCCTCAGTCGAGCAGCCGTTTGACCGCGAGCACGGCGAGCGAGGCTGCGGTGACGAACGCGAGCAGGTCCGTCGGGGTCGAGATTCGCTTGAACTCTGCGCTGCGGTCGCGCACCTCGATGTAGCCGATCGGGCTGACGGCCACACCGCCGCCTCCACCCCCGCCCGAGCCCTCGTCGCCCTCGCGGGAGCCGGAGCC